>JAADHH010000109.1:7385-7775 GCA_013151955.1 Chloroflexota bacterium | reverse complement strand
CAGTGCTATTTTCATAACAACGCAAACCTTTGCGTGCCCTGCGTCTTTGCGGTAGAATCCTTACCCTGCCCCCAGAATTGAAATACACCCGGGGCCATGATAACGTTTGACAGATGGCGGCTCTGAGCGTATAATAAAGGGGCAAGTCCCTGAGGAGATGTGTGCAGGGCGGGGAAACCGTAACTGTGAGGGGAAGAGAAAAGTCTGCGGGGCAGAGGCTGCGGACTCTTCGTCCAGCGGACTTTTTGGCCCGATTCGGCCCCTTTTTCCCCAACGGACTGTATCTTCTCAAAAAGTAGGGGCGATCCCTTGCGGTCGCCCTACGGGGCAGGCGCAAGGCCATGCCCCTACCACGGATTATTGAGATGATACAACGGACTCGGCAAAAAA
>JAADHH010000109.1:0-7331 GCA_013151955.1 Chloroflexota bacterium | reverse complement strand
TTTCTACTACATATTGTGGTCTAGCGGGGCGGTGGCGGAACGGCAGACGCGGCGGACTTAAAATCCGCTGGGGCAGCCCGTGTGGGTTCGAATCCCACCCGCCCTATTTGTCACCCTGAAAAACGTGCAGCCAATACGCAACTTCGTCCGGGGACACAGCGCCGGTTTCGGCCATCGGCTTCTCGTTGTCGTCCGGCACCGGCTGCGTGACGGCGCGTAGTTCCGAGGCAAAGGCACGCGAGGATATCGTCTGTGCCCCATACTTCTGGACGGTTCGGATGATCTCGCGATCTGAAGTGACTACAATCACTTCGCGCGGGTTTCTATGCCGCTTGACCTGCTGAATGATTACAGAATCGGCTGTATGATTGGGCGGAGCATAGGTCACACGTATGTTTCTGCTACTTGTCGCAGGAGTAGAATAACCGGGCGAAAGTCCCGGATCAAACACAACGCTGATCTTCTTGCGCTTGCGCCATACATAACGACGGAGAATTTGTATCAATTGTTGCTCATCTTCCGGATCGGCCAAAGACATCCCAGGCATCTTGGCAATCAAATTGTGCCCGTCTATCAAGAGAGCCATCTTTACCCTTCCCGCATGCAAGCTGTGCTAAGATTCTTGTTGCCTGTGGTATCCGTTTTGTGACGCTGTCCACCGCAATGTGTGCAAAAAGCGAACTACGTCTTCTTCTACATTCATTATAAGCGTTTTCTAGAAAAAGGGAAATCTATTTTCGGTGGCACAGAGGAAATTTTCGCGACCATGTCGCCAATGTGAGTCAGTCCAACAACCATAAGGAGCCAAATAATATGGACTGTGTGTTTTGTAGAATTATTGCCGGCCAGTCTCCGGCCGCGATTGTGTACCAGAATGACAACACAATCGCTTTTATGGATGTTTATCCGGTGGCCAGAGGACATATCCTTGTTGTACCCAAAAACCATGTCGTCGGACTATTCGATATTTCTCCCGAAGAGTGCGCCCAAACCATGCACACCGCCGTAATGGTCGCCAAAGCCATACGAGATTCGTTGAAGCCGGACGGCTTGAACCTGTGGCAATCCACCGGACGCGCGGCCAACCAATCTGTCTTCCATTTCCACGTTCATCTGATTCCCCGGTGGTACGGTGATGGCTTGAACGCCCCCCATGGCAAACATCCTACTTCACCTCAACAATTGGCAGCAACTGCGGCCCAAATCCAAGCATGCCTGCCTACATCCGACGCATAGCGAACCGACTTGGCTCTGATGACGATTCCCCTTCCTCTCCTCCTGATCCACGGCTACAACGGCACGCCCGCAGACTGGACCTCCAGCGGATTTGTAGACTACCTTGCCGAAAAGGCCGGCCTCGATCCAGACCTTATCGAGCTGTTCCACTACGGCTTTGTGATGGAGAAGGGCACGAAAGTCTATAACAACCGTGGCGACATCCGGGAGATTGCAAACCGGCTCGGTAACGTGGACGGCAACGGCATAGTGGAATCATTGAGCAAAAAGGGGGAATCACGCGGGGGAACCGGCGCTGTTACAATCATAGCGCACAGTATGGGCGGACTCGTCGCCCGCTACTTCCTTTCTCGGAGCACGCCGGACCGGCGGGGCACCCTGTACGCTGGCGGCGTAGACCGGCTCGTGGAAATCGGCACACCCAACCTGGGCACCCCCTTGGCCGATGTCCCCGACTTGGTCTCTCGTAAATCGTGGCTTTGGGGGTTGCTCGAATTATGGGGGCGCTGGCCGGCGTTACGTTCCCACCCGGCGAAAGATGTGGCCCGACTCGAACTCGCCTTGCGCCAAAGAGGGCGTCGCGTGATGGCCGAAACGTTCGGCGAGACGACCATCGCAAAACAAACCCGCTCCGAACGAACAGCGCTGTCGGAATTGCACCCGGGCAGCACATTGCTCAAAGAAATCAATCGGCCAGGGGCAATGCCCGGAGATATAGACTATCACTGCTTCTATGGAGATATTCGCCTGATCGTGTCCGTGCGTATGTGGAATATGACAATCTACCGGAGTCAAATGTCCCTCGGCGACCTTCTTGTCCCGGCCTCCAGCGCAAGAACCATACCCGGGACTTCTTCGCAATCCCACCCGCTGGTCGACCGGCAAGAGATCACCATCAGCGTGGCCGGTCGGGACCATCGTTCACCGACGGCCCGCAGTGTGGCAGATTATCTCCCCCCGGTCTATCACAGCAACCTGTTGCACAACCCCAGCTTGCATTATCAGATTGGGAAAATGCTACAGGACGGCAGTTGACCACAGTGAAGCGCAGAGGAACTTTATAATGACGACCGGCATTCGAATTGACCGTTTGTGTAGGGAAATGAAAAAACGTGGGATGGCTGCCGTGGCCATGGTCCCCGGCCCGAACTTCTTCTACTTCACCGGACTCACCCTCCATCGTTCGGAACGCTTGACCCTGGCCTTGATCCGCGTAGATGGGCGAATAGCCTTCTTTTTACCTGCACTCGAGCGCACACAAACTGAGAATGCCCCACACAAAAGATTTGAGGTATTCACGTATTCCGATTCGGAGGGGCCGGACCAGGCCCTCTTAAAACTCGCCGGCAAGATGGATTTGCAAAACAGGGTGCTTGGCATCGAGTTCCGCGGTATGTGGGTTGGAGAAGAACGTGCCCTGCAACAAGCCGCCGGCGGCATCTCAATCACACCGGCTGACGAGCTGTTCATGGACCTGCGCATGATCAAGGATGACGACGAACTGACCGCCATGCGCCAGGCTATCCGCATCGCTGAAGCCGCGCTGTCAGATACGGTCGGAGAAATGGCTGCCGGCCAAACAGAACGGGAGATCGCCACCCGCTTGCAGGTTGCCCTGACCCGGCATGGAAGTGACCCGCTTCCCTTTTTGCCAATCGTCGTGGCTGGCCCGAACGCCGCCTCCCCACACGCCTTGCCGGGCGACCGCCCCATTCGAGCCGGCGACATCGTGACCATAGATTGTGGGGCCTCGTGGGGGGGCTACGCCTCGGACATCACCCGCAATGTGGCGGTTGGGGAAATCACAGAAGAGTTGGAACACATCCATAGTATCGTATGGCAAGCAAATGGTGCTGGCCGCGCGGCTGTGCGGCCGGGCATACCGGCGGAAGATGTAGATGCTGCAACCCGAGCGGTGATCGAAGAGGCCGGCTACGGCGCATACTTCACACACCGTACCGGACATGGCCTCGGTTTGGATATTCATGAACCACCTTACGTCGTGGGCGGAAATCGTGCCCCCTTGCGCGCAGGCATGACCTTTACCATAGAGCCGGGCATTTATCTGCCCGGTCTCGGAGGCGTGCGCATTGAAGATGACGTGGTTGTAACTGCGGACGGCACAGAGACCCTGACCAAGTTTCCCCGGAAACTTCTGCGCATTGCTGCATCCTGACGTTTCCTCGTTCTACAACCCCGCCTTTGATTGGGTGCCGTGCCTCATTCGATGTGCAGGTTCTTCAGCATACGAGAGGCCCCTTGGGCAGCCAGCCGCTTGGTCAACCCCAGCCTCCAGCCGGCCGTATCGAGCAATGCGGAACTGTAGGCCGCGACCAGATGGGCCAGATCCAAATCCATCATGCGGTTGAAGGCTATCACGTATGCAAGAAGCTTCTCCCGGTCCGTTACTTCCTCACCAATCTTGCTGATCACAAACCGGCGGAGGAGGCCTCGAGCCGTAATCATGTGTGCGGGGTCAAAACGCAGGAGGATGTAAAAGACCAGACTGCCTCGCCACAACCGTTTGGAGTAATTGGCGTCGTATTGACCGGAGAAAAGCCCCATGAATGAGCGTCCAAAGCCAATACGAATGCGCTTCCATTCCGCTTCAGAAAGATCCTCCAGATATTGTGCGGTGCTGGGATGTGCTTGTAGGGTGCCAAAGAAAAAGTCTGTGGCTTCGAGGGTATAGGGTTCAACAATGGTCCCTATTTCCTTCAGCAACTGAATGTCCTCTTCCGTCAGTTCCACCAGTTCTACGATGTCCTCGAAGAACTCTTCAAAGTTGACTTTGGGCATAAGCTTCGCCTACTCCTTTCTCCTCCTAATCAAGAGCGCTACTCACCAGTCGTTCCATTTCCATCGTGGAGATACTTTCCGCCCCAGCGCCTGCCAAGTCAGGGGTGCGTGCGCCGTCGCGCAACACTTGGTCTACGGCCTGCTCGAGTGTTTGCGCCAAGGCCGGTTCGTCCCACGCATAGCGCAGCAGCAACGCCGCACTGAGAATCGTGGCCAGGGGGTTGGCAATCCCCCGGCCGGCGATGTCGGGCGCTGCGCCATGGACCGGTTCGGCCAGGACGAAGCGGTCGCCCAGGTTTATCGAAGGAGCCATCCCCATACCCCCACACCACACAGCAGCCAAGTCCGAGAGAATGTCCCCAAATAAGTTCGTCGTCAGCACCACATCGAACGATTCGGGGTCGTTTGCCAGCCGGAAGGCCAGAGCGTCTACGAGCATTTCGTCTGTTTCGATTTCAGGATAACCGGCAGCAACACCCCGGACGGTGTCACGGAAAAGTCCACAGGTGAGGGGGAGGATGTTGGCTTTGTGCGCAATGGTTACACGCCGGCGGCTCTGCTCGTCGGCCAGCCGGTATGCGCACAGGGCGATGCGCTGCGAAGCGGCCCTCGTGATCACGCGCGTGGCAGTGGCCCGTTCCCCGTCGCCTTGTTCCTCGCCAACGTAGAGACCTTCGGTGTTTTCGCGCACGATCAACAGGTCAACGCCCGACCGGCTGCCGGGGAGGGGCAGGCTGCGCACCGGTCGCAGGTTGGCATAGGTGTCCAGCTCACGGCGCAGGGTGACGATGGCACTGCGATACCCGGGCACCTTGTGGGCCGGCGAAGCAACCGCGCCAAAGAGGAGGGCCCGGCAATGTCGCGCCTTTTCCAGCGTTTCCGCCGGAATCGCCTCGCCCCGGCGACGGAAGCAGTCCCACCCACCATCGGCCGGCACAACCTCGAGCGCCGGCAACAGCGATGTTAGCAAGCGCACAGCGACCGGCACAACCTCATGACCGATGCCATCCCCTTCGATAACGCACAGCCGGGGGGTCACAGCGCCTGCCCTTTCAGGTTCGACCGGATGCCGGCCAGGTGTTCGTTGCGGTTGAGGGCCAGCAGTTGCGTATGTTTGCTATCCCATTTTACCACATTGAGGGCGCAGTTTTCAATCGAAAGGTGGCCGAGCGTCGAGAGGCCCGCGCCAAGAGCGGACACAAGAATCACTTTCAAAGGCAGGTCATGTCCGACGATCAGGGCACGCCCTGTGGGGTAGCGTTGGGCCAGTCTGTCTACGGCCGGCACCACACGACGCTGCACTTCGGCCACGCTTTCGCCCCCCGTCCCCGGCATGGTCGCTTCCGCCGGGTGTTCGGTCCACGTTTCGTAGAGTTTGGTGAACTGGGCCTTCACTTCTGCCGCAGTGAGACCTTGCCACACGCCGTGGTGGATTTCGGCCAGGGCCGGTTCCACTTCGAACGGACAGTCGTGGTATCGCGCGATCTTGCGTGCTGTGTCGGCCGCGCGCCGTAGCGGGCTGGAGACGATTACGTCCAGATGCTTGCTTTTTAGCCGGTCGGCAATGGCCTCTGCCTGGATCTGTCCCAGGTCGCTCAGGGGAATGTCAATCTGCCCCTGATAAACACCGATACGGTTCCAGAAACTTTCACCGTGTCGCACAAGCAAGATCGTGGTCATGTCAAATCTTCACATATTTCAGGTCCCACATGTCGGGGATGGCCAGAATTTCGTTCGTGACATGGTCGGGTAAATCCTCATCGAGGATCAGCACCATGATAGCGTCCCCACGTGGTGTCCGGCGACCGAAGGCCATGAAGGCGATGTTGATGTCGTGTTTGCCCAGAGTCATGCCCACTGCGCCGATCATGCCGGGGCGGTCCAGGTTTTGGAGCACCAGGAAGCGGCCTTCCGGCTCGAAGTTGATGCGGTAGGGACCAATTTTGACAATGCGCGGTTCATCCCGAGAAATCGTGCCGGCAATACTGTGCTCCTGATCGCCCGACTTCAAGCTGATCGAGATCAGGTTTGTGTACGATCCTGCTTCGTAGTTGCGCTCCTCGGAAACTTTCAGGCCGTGGCGACGGGCGATCAGGTCGGCATTGACCAGGTTGATGCGGTCATCGGAGGCCTGTTCGAGGACGCCTTTCAGCACGATGGATCGCAACAAGGTTGTGTCGAGGGCCGCCAGGGAGCCGCTGTAGACAATGCGCAACTCACCAAATTGGCCGGCTGCCAATTGGCCCACAAAACTGCCCAACTTCTCGGTCAGGTCTACGTAGGGGCGCAGGACTTGTAATGTCTCCGGCGGTACCATGGGCATATTCAGGGCATGTTCGGCCAGTTCCCCGTTCAGGAGGGCGAGCACTTGTCGGGCCACATCGATGGAGACGCTCAGTTGGGCCTCCTTTGTGGATGCGCCCAGGTGCGGCGTAGCCACAACGTTCGGATGCTGGATCAGCGGGTTGTCCGCTGCCGGTGGCTCTACGGAGAAGACATCCAACGCTGCGCCGGCCACGCGACCATCTTCCAGTGCCGCGAGCAGGGCCTCTTCGACGATGATCGGCCCGCGCGCGCAATTGATGATACGCACCCCCGGCTTGACTTGTCGCAGAAACTCGTCGTCGATCAGGTTGCGGGTTGCGTCGCTGAGGGGGGTGTGTACGGAGATGAAGTCCGACTTTGCCGCGATGTCATCCAGGGAGGCGGGGGTGGCGCCAAGCTGTTGGACACGTTCCTGGGTGACGAAGGGGTCGTAGCCCAGCACGTTCATGCCCAAGGCCCGTGCACGCCGGCCCACTTCGGAGCCGACCCGCCCCATGCCGATGATGCCGATGATTTTGTCACGCACTTCGACGCCTACGTACCGTTTGCGCGCCCATTCCCCCTGTCGCAAGGCCTGGTTGGCTTGCGGAACGTTGCGGGCCAGGGCCATGATCAGGGCGATGGTGTGTTCCGCCGCGGCACGGGTGTTGCCGGTCGGCGTATTGACGACGACGATGCCTCGTTGCGTCGCGGTATCCACATCGATGTTGTCCACACCAACGCCGGCGCGCCCGACGACCTGCAAGCGCGTCCCTGCTTCGAGTACCTCGCGGGTCACTTGCGTCCCACTGCGCACTACGAGTGCATCGTATTCTGGGATGGCGGCGAGCAGTTCTTCCGGTGTGAGGTTGTATTCCGTATCCACCGAAACTTGTTCCCGGAGTAGGGCAAGGCCCGGCTCGGCTAAAGGATCGGAGACAAGTACTTTCATGTTCTGCATGGACGATGCTCCTTGAATTCATTGTTTTCGT
>JAADHH010000094.1:2835-16613 GCA_013151955.1 Chloroflexota bacterium | reverse complement strand
CGCTCCCCGCTCTACGCTCCCCGCTCCCCGCTCTACGCTTCCCGCTCCTCGTTCCACGATCTTCAACACCGTCTCCACCGAGAAAGGCTTCTCCAGGAAGGGCTGGCCGGTGGCTTTCAGGAATGCGCGGGTCGGCGGGCTGGCCGTATCGCCGGTGATGAAGACCACACGCGTTGCCTGCGCGGCGTCGTGCGCCGCCAACGTTTCGTAGAAGCTGCGTCCGTCGAGGCCGGGCATTTTCAAGTCGCAGAAGATCAGATCGTAAGTTTCACCGTTCAGGCGGTCCAGGGCTTTCTCGGCCCGGTCTACCTGTTGCACATGATGACCCTCTGTGCGCAAGACGTCGGCCAGAAACAAAGCCACCGCCTCCTCGTCGTCTACGATCAAGACGCGGATAGGTTCGGTTTGGGCCTCCTGCGCCTGCTTTTCGCTTGCCAAAATCTCTGCGGCCCACGATGATTTTTGCAAGGGCAGTTCCACGATAAAGCGGGTGCCCGGTCCAAGCGTTGCCGGCGTTTCGTACACGGGGCTTTCTACCCAAATGCGCCCCTCGTGTTCTTGCACAATGCCGTAGCAGATCGAAAGTCCTAAACCGGTTCCCTCGCCCACCTCCTTGGTCGTGAAAAAGGGGTCGAATACCTTGCCGACCTGCTCCTCCGGTATGCCCGGCCCGTCGTCTTCCACCTCCACGCGGATGGTGTCGCTGCCAATCAGCCGGCTGCGCACGGTCAGGTGTCCACGGCGGAAGGCGTCGGACATGGCCTGCTGCGCGTTGTTGATCAGGTTGAGAAACACCTGTTGCAGTTGGTACGGGTCCACGACCGTGATCGGCAGGTTCGGATCCAGGTCCATGGCTACCTCGATGTTGTTGGTGCGCAAGTGGTAAAGCCGCAGGTCCAGGGTGCGTTGCAAAAGATCGTTGATGCCGGTTAGTTCCCGTTTGGGGCCGTGTTGGCGGGCGAAGGAGAGCAGGTTCTGCACGATGCGTCGCACGCGTTCGGCTTCGTGACGGATTCGCCGGACGTAGTCTGCGGCCAGTTCGCGGTCGTCCTGGGTCTGCTCCATGGCCAACAGCTCGCTGAATCCGACGATCCCTTGCAGGGGATTGTTGATCTCGTGGGCCACGCCGGCGACGAGCTGGCCGATGGCCGAGAGTTTTTCGGCTTGCACCAATTGGGTTTGCGTTTCGCGCAGCTTCTCGTAGGCTACGACGACTTCTTCGTGGTATTGCTGGCGTTGCAAGGCGCTCCCGGCCATTTCTGCGATCGTGGCCACGATCCGTTCGTCCTGGCTGTCGAACTGGCGGGATGTCTCCACGGTCACCATGAGCACACCGATGGTGTTGTCTCCGGCGCGCAGGGGAGCACCAATGCCGGCCCTTACCCGTTCGCCTACTCGATCTGTCGAAGGAGGATACGTTTCGGAGTCATGGCGGAGATCGTCCGTCACGAAAATTCGGCCCTCGCGGAAGATGAGGCCGGCGATGCTCCCTTGCACAGGGATATCAAGCCCTGTAAGGTTGGTCAGGATTCCACGGGCTTCCTGCACATGCAGAATGTCCTCCGTTGGGTCGGGCAGGAATATCGCCCCCGCTTCCGCGCCGGTCACTTGCAAGGTCTGATCTACGACCACGGCCAGCAGCTCCTGCCGGCTTGTGGCGGTACGCAGGGCCGAGGAAACCTGGAACAACGCGTGCAGTTCGTCCGCGTGCTGGCGGGCCTCCTGGTAAAGTCGGGCATTCTCCAGGGCGATGGCCGCTTGGTTGGCAATAGCTCCTAGCAACATTTTGTGGTGCTCGTTGTACACGTTCTCCCGTTCGTAGTCTTGCAGGACAATGGCGCCGATGGTCTTTTCTCCCACACGTAGAGGTGTGGCCAACAAGGAGTAGCTTGTCGTTCCTATCAGGTCTATCCCCCGGCGGCGGATTTCCTCGGCAATGTCTTCATTGAGGAGCAGCGGTTTCCCCGTGCGGACGACATATTCGGTCAGGCCATTACCAAAGGGGCGTGCCGGAACTCCTCTTTCGGCACCGTCGATGAGGTAGATTGGAAAATGTATGGTGTTCGTCTCTTCATTATAGAGGGCCACGTACAGGTTGTCGGTGTTCATAACCCGCGCGACGGCTTCGCGAATGCGGGAGGGAATGTCCTCGGGGTCGAGAACGCGGCTTAGGTCCAGCCCCAGGGCGTGCAACGTGTCCAGTGATCTGCCGGTTGGTCTGCTCGAAGAGGCGGGCGTTGCGCAGGGCCAGTGCGGCCTGGTCGGCAATGGCCACAAGCAACGCTTCGTCCTCGGCGGTAAACGGTTCACGTCCTTTCTGGCGGGCCAATAGCAGGTCGGCGACCGGTTTGTCGTCTATCCGTACCGGCACACCCAAGAAAGGCCCGACCGTGATGTGGTTCTCGGGGAAGCCCACACTCTTGGGGTGCTCGGACACTTTTTCCAGGCAGACGACCTCGTTGTCAAAGAGGGCGACACCGTTCACGCCGGAGAGACAGGGCGTGGCGGTCACGTCGCAGGTTGCGGTGTCTATGCCGGCAAAGAGCGTGTGGTGCCCACCCTCGGGCAGCGGGATGTGGCTTTCGCCCCAGTCAGCCCCCAGGCTCTCGCAGGCCAGCTCGATGACCCGTTGCAGGACGATGTGAGGATCCAGGCTGGTCGAAGCGATGGCCAGAACGTTGCGCAATGTCTCTTCCCGGCGCAGTGCGGCCTGTTTTGCTTCGAACACCTGCGCCCGTTCGACGGCTACGCCCACCTGCCGGCCCACCGATTCCAGGAGCTGTATTTCTGCGGGGGTAAAGTGGCGCGGTTTTGAGGCGACTCCGGTCAAGCCGCCGCCTATCGTCTCACCGATGCGAATCGGTACACCGATGAAAGCCCTGATTTTTTCGGCACTGAGCAGCGGGCCAAGGGGGGAATCGAATTCATCGAGGTTTTCTACAACAACGGTTGCTCTGAAACCCCGTTCTCGGGGTACCGCTGCGCTGATCCGTTCCAGGAAAGTGTCCGTGTGCCCTCGTACGGCAACGTGCGTTATGGTGCCCCGGTCATCGGTGATAAAAAGGGAGCCTCCCTCCAGAGAAAGAGCGTCCAGGGCCGCGTCCAGGCTTTGTTCGAGTACCGTCTGCACGTCCAGGCCGGTGGCTGCGGCAGCAATCACTTGATTCAGTGCAGCCAGCTTCCGGCCTTGCAGGGTCATGGCCTGGTGTGCGCGGGCATTTTGCAGAGCCACACCGACCTGGTCGGCTACCATTTGCATCACCAATTGATCGATGTCATCGAAGGCTGCCGGCTGGCAGCTTTGGACGTCCAGTGCGCCGGCAACGTGGTCGTGCAGCCGGAGCGGCACGGCCAGCTCGGAACGAACATCGGGCAGCTTTTCGTAATGGTAATACCGTTCGTCCTGGAGCACGTCGGGCACGTTGAGCGATTCGCCGGTTTGTGCCACTGTGCCGATAATGCCCTGGCCGATTGACAGATGAATTCCTATCGGCGGATCACCGTTGTATCCCCCGTGGCCGGCTTTGCACTCCATTTGATTGCCCACGCGCATGAAGATGTTGACGTTATAGAGGTTGAATTGCTCCTGGATGAGGGTCACCACCCGTTCCAGCAAAAGGGGTTCATCCAGGATGGCGCTGATTTCCCGGCCCACTTCAGCCGCCAGGCGGACCTGTTCTTCGCGGCGGGTGGCCCTGGTGTAGAGGTCGGCATTTTGAATTCTCATCGCTGCCTGGCTGGCCACCGTCAGCAGCATCTCTGCGTCGGCCTGCCGGTAGGCGTGGGGAAGCGGGCTTTGCAGCAACAAGATCCCCAGCGGCCTGTCCTGGCCGAGCAGGGGAGCATAGATTGCCGAGCGGGCCGGTGCGCCCGGGCCGACACGTTCCACTTTCTGTCCCCCTGGTCCCGCAAGGTCGGGCGAGGTGAGCAGGTCGGTGATGATCAGCGGTTGGCCGCTTTGCAGCACTTTGCTCAGAGGGGGAAAATCGGCGGGCCGGGGCGGAAATATCTCCGGTGCGACCGGCTCTCCATCGGATATGGCGAAGGTACAGGTGAATACGCGAGTCTCTTCGTTAAATCGGGCCACGGCAAAGTTTGTACAGTCCAGGTGTTGGCGCAGGCATTCGTAGAGGGTGCGATAGATGGTGGGCAGGTCGAGTGTTCCGCTCAAAGCCTGGTTCAACTGTTGGTGGGCAGCTCGTGCCACGGTCAAGCGGTGGGTATGTACGACCTGGCTAGCTGTGCGGGGCAGCGCACCCAGGTATCCTTTCTCTTTGACGATGTAATCGGCTGCGCCGGCCTTCAGCGCTTCGGCGGCGATGCGCTGGTCGCTTTCCCCGGTGACCATGATCACCGGCAGGGTGTGGCCGTCTTCTCGCAGGCGAGCGAGAATCTCCAGCCCGTCGGTTTTTGGCAGGCGGTAATCGAGAAGCAGCAGGTCGAACGGGGTCTGTTGCAAAGCGGTCATGGCCTTTTCCCCGTCCGCGGCCCATGTGATAGAATGGCCCGCCTGCTCCAAGGCCCGTTGTGCGAGCATGGCGTCGTTGGGGTTGTCTTCTACCAGCAGGATGTGTATCTTTTCCTCGTTCAACGTTGCGTCTCTTTCCCTAAACGCTCTTTCACGATCTCCTTTACGTACTCAGGTATTGGAAACTCATATTCCCGAGCAATCCGTTTTAGCTCTTCATAGATTAGAACTTCGTTCTCTTCCCAAATGATATCTGTACGCCTCACTTCTCTGAGTGCGATGTGGGTATGCTTTTGCGGAGAGGCCCAGTAGCACTGCGTGCATACTTTGGGAGACTTGGTTGTCCAGTTGGGGCAATGTTCACATGACCAGGATTTAGCTCTGTTGCAAGTTGCGCACAACAGCATGTACTCTTCTGACGTACCTTCCACATCGTCTTTGTCCCCTGCTATCTCATACGGGATTCTGTGGTCTATTTGCAAATATCGTTTCGCAAACTTCCCTGCACAGATGATACACCTCTCACCACTTTCCTCGTATAGATGGTCCTTGAGCTGCTTGGAGAATACTTTTCTCCCCTCAAGTTTTCCTGCTCGAATTTCCGATGGGTCCCCAAATCTGTAGGCGGCAATGGTCCGTCCATCCGATGACTTGACCTGAAAGGTTTCTAGAGGTATCCCTTGTTCCCTGACGTCGCGGGCTGCCCTCGGAGGATGGCTGTACCCATACGTTTTCTCCAGATCTTCGGTCGTAATAAAACCGTGTTTCAAAATGTGATCGACAACGATTCTGGCTCGCTTGCCGGTCACCGACTCGATCTTCTCGGTCAGAGCCTTGGGCGGTTTGGGTAGATTCATACGATGCCTAGTTCCAGTTGCTGGGGGTATGAACCGGTCAGGATTGTGATGGTCTCGTCTCTTGTCCCGTCCATATACCGACGAATGCGGGAAACAAGGGCTGGTGACAAATACAGGGACTCATAAGTTACATCCTTTCCCCCCAGAAGCGTTGATTGCGTTGAACGCCCGGCTCTGATTTCGAACTTGTGCAAGCCCAGACTGCGGGGGAGCTCTTTGCCATAAGTTTTCTCTCCTCTACGTCCGTCATAGCTGAGAATAAACATGATTTGGCGACGGTTCAGTGGTTCCAGGAAGTCTATTAGCTCGCCAGAGTCTAGGCTGCCATAATAGCGCCGATCTTTTCCAGTAGATGTGCCCTGGTACGGTGGATCCATGTACACCAAGTCCCTGTCTGATATCGAATCCAGGAGGTCTTTATAGTCCGCACCGGTAATCTTTGTTCGTCCTCGAAGAAGGTTGGAAACCATCTGTATCTCTTGTCTCATGCTCTCTGGGTGTCGTCCCCTACGCCTGTGGTCAGGGCTCTGGTTGAATTCTCCCTTTGCATTGTATCGTACAGAGGCTTTGACACATCTGGCCAACAAGAAAAGGAGATAATCAGGTCTGTGCGTCTTATTGAATTCATCACGGACCTTTGTGTAGAATGCTTTTTCCCTGCCCAACTGGGCATTCCATAGTTTTTCATACTGACCGGCAATCTTTTCCGGTTCCGTGATGATCATTTCTAGCAAAACCATCAAGGGCCGGTTCAAATCATTCAGGTGGAATCTAGCAGCTTTTCCATAGTAGGCCGCAGCCACTGAAAGGGCAGCAGAGCCGGCGAATGGCTCTATAAGCGTGTCGACTTTGCCTGGAAACAAAGCAAGAATCTGTTGCGCGATATTTCGTTTGCTGCCTTGATAGGGAATAGGCTGCGGCATTTTTTTCATGGTGTTTCTTTCCGTTTGTTGTGCCACTATCCTTGCACTTTCACTAGCATACGAATCAGTGATTGACTCACAGATAGCAAAAAAGAAGAAAGAATCCGTGTTCAGAGAACACGTTAAAACGCCCATATCGAGAATTAGTATCTTCTCAATAATTCGGGGTGAGTAGACCGTCCGTGCCCCCCTAACCCCCCAACTTTGGGGGGAATGTGCTCCCCCAGAATTGGGGGCCGGGGGGCGTTCCCCAGGTTATTGAGAAGATACGAGAATTATACCCTCAAACGCTATCTGCCGCAAGCCTGCGTTTGGTGACTCGGTGCCCGTCACTACTTGGGGACATGTTCTTGGGCCGCCTCCGTTGGCCAGAGTATGCTAAGGCCGGCGCAGAGGGGCAGTCTCCCACTTGGGTGTTAGCAAACATAATGAACCACGAAACACGACAACTTTCGCAGCTCTATGGCGAAGCCGCGCCTCGAACCGGTAAATTCCCAGGCATGGCGTTCAAGTCCCCCCTTGCCCATTGTCAGGATGCCGTTTCTCGTGGATCGGCAACAGGAAGAGCGGGCATGGCAGATTCTGGATCACCCGTTCGGCCACGCTACCCATGAAGACCCGGTTCAACCCCCCCACGCCGTGTGTGGCCATCATGATCACGTCAATATCTTCGCTTTCGCTCAGATCCACGATGGTGCGCGCCGGCCCCGTGCCTTTCACAATCACGCGCACTTGCAGCCCGTCCTCGCGCAAGGCAGTAGCCACGTCGTGCAGATAGCGCGTGGCCTGCGCTTCGGCTTTGTGGCGCAACGACTCCACAACGTCGGCAACAACGCCGTACATCTCGGCCTCGGGAACTTCCGGGACCGTCAAGAGAATGACCTCACTCTCATGAGCAGGGGTCAGGGAGCGCACGTAGGACAATACGCGCTCGGAAAATTCTGAGCCGTCGAGCGGCACCAGCACCTTTCGGAAAGGCTGTACACGAAATTCCTCATCCGCCTTGGGCCGAATTAAAAGGATGGGGGTGGCCACAAGCTGGATCACTTTGCTGGCCACGCTGCCAAGCAGCCAACGCTGAATACCCGACCGCCCGTGCGTGCTGAGCACCACCAAGTCTGCGTCAAGCTCATGACTCACCTGGTCAATAGTCTCCGCCGTGGGGCCAATGCCCACATAATATTCCACCTGCGTATTGCCGGGCAACAATCGTTGCGCCGTCTCGTGCAAATAGGTTTCTCGTTCCGAGCGGATGCGACTGACCTCGGTCTCTGTTTGTACCGTCGATAGTACCGTAGAGAGGCCCGGCAGACGAAGGACAGCAAGCAAGGTCAGCCTGGTATGGTAGGTATAGCTGATATATTCGGCAACGGCCAACGCCTGCTCGGCAAACGCCGAACCATCGAGCGGGACGAGGATATGTCTCGGAACGACCCGCACGTCGCGCCATTGCCACTCACGTGCCGATGCTTCCCGCCAGGCCATGGCTTGCGAAGCAGCCACGCCGGGGATTGGAGCCCCTGTCCCCGCCTCGCTGGTACCTACCCCCCACATGGCTCCCTCCAACTTTCCCAGACGTTCCAGGAGGGGAGAAGGCTCCCCTAATCGGGAACGGAAGTAGGTGAAAGCCGCATAAAGGATGGGAATGAATATGAAATAGGCCCAGGCCCCCTCGCGGAGCCGTTCCGCAAAAATGACCACGGTAGCCAGCGTGGTCAGCAGCGCCGCGATTGTCGTGCCCATCAAGGTGGCGACGTGGGACGCTGTAACCTTCTCCCGAAGTTCGCGGATGATGCGTTTGGCGGCCGCCCACCCGGTCATACTCAGAAGAATAAACACACCGGCCGCATAGAGGGCCAGATAGGTCTCTTCCCGCGTGCCAAAAAGAAGGAATGCCAGCGAAACCAGGCCGACTTCAATCCACACCGGTTTGTCTGCCACCCCAAACCGGTTGCGTTGCCCGATCACTGCCGGCACATAACGGCGATCGGTCAACCCCAGAGCCAGGTTTTGCAGCCCCTGCGCACTGGCCGCCGCTGCCGACAAGAGGACCGCGATGCTTACCAGCGTCCCCAGATAGGCCAGCGGGGAGGGAAGCAATTGATCCATCGTCTGCGTGAAGACCGAGACGTGCGCGTTGCTCGGGTTGGAGAGTCGCAAGATCGCCGGCCCCACCACGAGCATTGTCACGGAAGCCGTTCCCATGATAATCAAGAGGCTGCCAAAAGCCTTGTTACTCTTCTCCGCCGGTGGGCCTTCGTAAGCAGCCACCAGATTGGCAAAGACTTCGATACCGGTCATCACTGCCAAGATTCGCGCATAGCCACCGAGGGTGAAATTTACATACTGCGGCGAGAAAGCCTGAAGGTGAAAGGAAGGCAACTGGAAACCAAATCTCCAGATGGTAGAAATCACCATGGCCCACAGGAGCAATAAGACTCCGGCTGTGGCCGGCCCAAACGTGCGTGCTGCAACCTTTGGTCCCCGATTGACCAGCCACCCCGTGAGGAGACTGAACGCAATCGCCACAACGGTACGGTATTGAATACCCAGCAGGACACTATTCAGCGCGGGCAAACGGTCGGCGATGAAAGTGACAAGTGCGGCCATGCTCACCAGAAAGGTCAGCGTATATTCGATGAAGGTAATTCCGGCGTTGATCTTGACGGCCCATCCGCCAAGCTCCTCTTCGGTCAGGCCGCTGCCGCCGCTGCCGTCGGTTACCCAGTTCATCACCAGGCGATACATGGCCGACACCATGGCGATGGTAAAGACTACCAACCAGACGCTGGCCCCGAACGTGATTTCAGCGACTCCGGCAACGACGATCAGCTTCAGAAAGGGGCCAAAGACGTACAGGGGAGACGTGGCCGGATCGCCGCCACCGGCAAGCGCACCTTCAAATGAATTAGAGAGTTTACGAGAGGTTATGTGTGCCACGACTGCTCCTCCACCTATATCTTCCGGTAACATACTGGTTCAACGAGCAAGTACGCTCAATTACAGATTTGCCGGTTGCATAGAACGATGCCTGCCCGCCCCCGAAATGTAGAGAAGCCAGGGAAAAGAAAGGGGTTAGGTACTCCACAATCGGAGATACGCCCTTTCTGCCGGCACCATTATAGCATATTTTGTGGAAACCTGCCACAAAGTGTACACATTTAGGTGGTCCGGCAATTCTTCGCAGGGTATGGAGCGCCCACCACGTTGCCCCGGGCGCGCCTCTCCCGTCGCAAACCGGTGACCTCTCTTCCTACCGGAAAGGGGGCACACAAGAAAAGCCCCGCTCGTGAACGAACGGGGCTTGCTGTCAAAAATGTTGTGCCTTCTGGCAACGAGGCCATCCCCAGAGGGGGGAGAATTGGAGGTGTGTGGTTTGCCGCGCGGCAAACCACACACCATCCTCTTCGTTCCCCTCCCCCTCGCGAGGGGAGGGGCTAGGGGCGTGGGTCCTTATACGATTTTCATCCCTCTGCGCCTTTGCGTTAAAACAATGCTCACTCCCAAACTGAAATACACCCATCCCCATTCCAGGGCTTGACACCAGACCAACAATCGTGATACAATGTATTCCATGAAACGTAACCGCAAACGTTCCCCATGTAACACGCAGCACGCTGAGGAGGCGACATCATGAAACGAGGCCCATCTTTCACGATCGGCATACTCCTGACAGTTGCATCCCTCGCCGTGCTGGTGCGAGGGCCGGCCCGGGCCGAGACCGGCGTGCAGCCGGCCGCGATCACTCCAGCCTTTCCGCGCGCCTTCACACTCCCCATACCCCTTTTCGCCGCCGACAGTGCCTGGAACCAAACGGCCGTCACCGCAGCGGTCCTGCCCACCAGCGACCAGCAGGTTCTCGTCACCTATCGTATGCTACATGGTGACCCCACCCGGTTATACCCACCTGTGCCTGCCGATTGGCTCCCGGTCACGTGGGTGAACCACGACGAGTACACCGTCCCCATCTTTCGCGCCGGTGCCGGACAGCAGAACGTGTTGATTTGCGATTACGACGGCAACATGGAATGGCCCAGCCCAAAATTCGGGGTTGACCAGTTGGGCGGGCCGGTGCCCGTTCCCGCACCCGCCGGCACTGTGCGTCCCGCACTCCCGCAGAGCAAGGGATCGGACGGACACCTGGTCCTTTACGACCCCAACACCTTTATGTCGTACGATTTCTGGCAAGCGACGACCCAACGTACCGCACAATGCGCCAGCCGGGGAGCCGGATACCCTGGAACTGTGATTCTGGAGGCCGGGGCGATTGACTTCTTCGATGTGCGTGGCTCTGGGACCAATGTGGACACCTACTCCAGCGCCCACGCCGTGGGGACACCGCTGCTCGCCGGCCTGATCCTGCCCGAGGATGTCGAGAGCGGAGTGATTGCCCATGCCCTGGCCTTTGCCATCCCGGGGCTGCGCAACCTCAGCAGCGACCACTTCGAGCCCCTTCCATCCGACTACTTCTACCCGGCATCGACGACCGAGACCGACTACTACAGCACGAATCCCCACGCCCTGGCCGCGGGCCAACGCATCCGTCTGAAGCAAAGCCTCGTGGACGACGCGGGCAATCCGGTCAACGAAGCGCAGTTGACACCGATTACGCGCATGTTCCTGGCCGCGCTGCGTACCTACGGTGCCTATCTGGTGGATGGCGCCGGCGGATTCATTTTCTATGCCGAGGATACTTCCACAGCCGATCTCCACCTGACCGATGATCAGGTGAATCTGCTCATCGGCGAATCGCCGGGCACCCCCCTTCCGGCCGGTAGGACCAAATGGCAGATCGTGATAGATGCACTCGACGACGAGATCGTGTCGATTCCGTTTGCCTACGGGCCGTGGCCAAACGGGCAGGACCCGGCCACCGCGCAGATCACCACCGCGAATTTCGAGGTCGTCGACCCGGCCACGCAACCGTCGGGGAACACCCCCACGCCGACGGCCACCGGCCAACCGCCCACGGCCACGCCGACGCCGACCTCGACACCGACCGTCGTTGCGACATCGCCGGCAGCCAGCCCCAGCCCCTCTGCCACAGTCACATATCTCATCCGCCTGCCCATGATCTTGAAAGCGTACCACGCTGTTTCGTCGGGATGGTGGAAACCGGCTGTGGGTACTACCTGGCAATGGCAGCTCGAAGACCCACCCCTTGACCGGTCGTTTGATGTGGGCATGTACGACATAGACCTGTTCGATAACGAGGCCAGCACGGTGGCAACCCTCCATGCCGAGGGGCGTAAAGTGGTTTGCTACATCAGCGTGGGCAGTTGGGAGGATTGGCGGCCCGACGCGGCGCAGTTTCCGTCAGCAGTGATCGGCAAGAACTACGAGGGCTGGCCCGGCGAGAAGTGGCTGGACATTCGCCAGATCGACCAACTGGCCCCGATCATGCGCGCGCGCCTGGACCAGTGCCAGGCCAAGGGGTTTGACGGCATCGAGCCGGACAACATCGATGGCTATACCAACGACACCGGTTTTCCGCTCACCTACCAGGATCAGCAAAACTATAACTTGTGGCTGGCCAACGAGGCTCACACACGCGGTCTGTCCATCGGCCTGAAAAACGACGGCGACCAGGTGGGCGACCTGCTGCCAACCTTCGACTGGGCGTTGACCGAAGACTGCTTCGCCGACGATTGGTGCGCGGACGTACAGCCGTTCGTGACCGCCGGCAAGGCCGTTTTCGCTGCCGAGTACACGGACACCGGCATTACCCTGGACGACTTCTGTGCGCAGGCCGCCACCATGAAGTTCAGCGCGATCCTGAAACACCGCAACCTGGACGCCTGGCGGCAGACCTGCCCCTGACGCTTCCCGGAAGGATGAGCAGCCCCTATGAACGGCTGCGCGCCACCAAGGATGAAAATGGCCGGGCGCGGCGGACGTCGGAAGCCCCCCCGGCCCCCCAATTCTGGGGGGAGTCGGATGGTTCCCCCCAGAATTGGGGGGGTAGGGGGGCAGACCCGCCCCGGAATGGGGATTCCAGGGCTACATGATCTGACATCTGACATCTGATATCTGACTACTGACGACTGTTTTCACAACAATAGCACGCAGGAATTCTTGAAAGAGGAGGAAGAAGATGAGCACGATGACCCCGTTAAACGGCAACGGAAACAATCGTAACATGCCCTTCATCATTGGCGCGATTGGCCTGGCCGCCCTCTTGGTGGTGGGGGTGATTGCCTTGCTGGGATATATGTTCTTTTTCCAAGGGGGCAAAACGGCCAAGAATCAGGTTGCTCAGTTATCACCGACGGTGCTGCCAACATCCACAGCGCACCCCGTGGCGACAGCAACGGCCAAAGTGGTAAAGACGGCTACTGCGCCGGCCTCCAATTCCGCCGGTGCGGCCGCCGTGGCCCCCACACAGCCGCCAACGGACACGCCGGCCGTGCTGCCCGCGACGGACACGCCGGCCGTGCTACCTGCGACGGCTACATCCGCCCCGCCGCCGGTCAGTGCGAGCGGCGGTACGGCAGCAAGCCCCACGGCTACCGCGCCGCCCCCGCAGCCCACCGCAACGACGGCCGTGGCCCAGGGGCAGGCAACTGAAATACCTCCCACAGGATTGGGTGGGATGGAAGCCATCGCTCTGGGGCTAGGACTTGGCCTGATTCTGATCGTCACGCGGCGTCTGCGCACGGCTTGATTCATAATACATTGCCTACGACCGACACGTTGCTCCAATTTGCAATCGAGACGGCGCACCAGGCCGGCGCAATCTTGCGCAAGCATTACAACACCGGCCTCGCCGCCATGCACAAAGGCGAGGTTGACCTGGTCACCCAGGCCGACCTCGAATCGGAGTCCCTGATTGTGGCCACAATCCAGCGGACCTTTCCCGAACACGCGGTGCTGGCTGAAGAGAGCGGCGCACACGGAAAGGACGACGCGCCCCTTTGGATCGTGGACCCTTTGGATGGCACCACCAACTTTGCGCACGGCCATCCCCACTTCTGCGTCTCCATTGCCCTGCGCCGGCAGGGCAAGCTGGCAGTTGGCGTAATCTACGACCCGTTGCGGGAGGAAACTTTCTGGGCCCAGGCCGGCAAAGGTGCCTTCCTCGACGGAAACCCTCTGCAAGTAACCTCTGTCTCGCGCCTGGTGGATGCCCTGGTTGCCACAGGGTTCTACTACCAGCGTGCCACAGCTACCGATAACAACATCGCCGAATTCACGCGAGTCATCCGCCGCATACAGGGCATTCGGCGGGCCGGTGCGGCTGCGCTCGACATCGCCTACGTGGCTTGCGGCCGGCTGGACGGGTACTGGGAATATTACATGCAGCCGTGGGACACTGCGGCCGGCGCGCTCATGGTGCTGGAAGCGGGCGGAACGATCACACAGCTCGACGGCAGCCCCTGGACACCCTGGTCCCACTCGACCCTCGCCACCGGCCCCGCATTGCATCCCCTGCTTCAGCGAGCGCTCGCGGGACAATAATCCGTCGCGCTGGGCGGGCCGTAGCCGTAGGGGCAGCCCTTGCGGCTGTCCGGCCCATAAAGTTTGCCTCTC
>JAADHH010000094.1:0-2819 GCA_013151955.1 Chloroflexota bacterium | reverse complement strand
GATCTGGCAGGAGCGGCTGAGTAGTAACCACCAGCCGTAACTACTCAGTCTTTAGGTGCCAGGCACTTGTGAAGGCCCTCTCGCTTGAACGCGACCAGGCATGTAGACGAATGTTGGCTTTGAGACATCCACCGAAAGTGCCTGGCACCTGATTTGCCCAAATGTGCAGAGAATGTTATAATCTCTCTGATTATTTCGTGAAAATTGTATCCTCTCAATAAACTCAATAAAACGGGGTGGGGCGACCCAGAAGTTCGACTTTTGGTAAAAGTCGAACTTCTTCGCCCCGGAATATTGAGAAGATACTGAAAATTCGTGTGATCTGTGGCAGAAAAGAGCTTGATGAAGGAGTTACAACCATGATAATGTATCTCTACATTGCCCAGATAATTGTGGCGGTCAGCCTGATTACCCTTGTGATGATGCAGGCAAAGGGGTCTGGCCTGGGCGGCATTTTCGGCGGCGATGGTGGAATCTATAAAACCCGGCGGGGTGTAGAAAAGACGCTCTACCAGGCTACAATCGGCCTTTCTGTCCTGTTCTTCTTGATGGCCATCGTCAGTGTAAAAATCGGCGGGTAACACTCCTTCCGGCGTTACTGCTCAGCCAGCCCCCCCAGCCCCCCAATTTTGGGGGAGTAGATCAGGTTCCCCCCAGGATTTTTTTGGAGGGTAGGGGGGCTTTGCTGAAATCCTTGACGCCTCAAATTCTTTACAAACGAGTCAAGATTCTGAACACAGATTCTCACGGATGAACACGGATAAAGCTTTTTTGATCTGTGCCAATCTGTGTCCCATCAACTGCGACCGGCCCCTACGACGACGCTATCACGACCAACGCTTGGAGATACGGGGGAACACAGGGTGATACGATACCTCCGCTGGCAGGCCCTCATTACACTTCTGGGGGTTACACTTTTATTCCTTCTGTTGATGTATCTGGCTTTCAACCTGACCACAGTCGTTGTGCCGGAACCGGGCGGCACGTATGTGGAGGGAATCGCCGGACAACCCGGAATTGTAAATCCCGTCCTTGCCCAAAACGACGTTGATGCCGACATCGTCTCCCTTGTCTTCCGAGGGCTGACCCAAAGCACCAGCAACGGTGTGGTTGTTCCTGACCTCGCCCGAAGTTGGAGCATTTCCCCGGACGACCTGACCTACACGTTCGTCATTCGTGATGACGCGCTCTGGCATGATGGCGTTCCCGTAACGGCCGATGATGTGGTTTACACGATTGGCATCATCCAGGACGCGAACTACCAGGGCAACCCACAATTGTCCTCGCTTTGGCGTTCCGTCACGGTCGAGAAGGTAGACGCGCGGACGGTACGCTTCAAGATTACCGAACCATTTTCCCCTTTCCTGGGATACACATCTCTGGGTCTCTTGCCGGCACACCTCTTGCAAAACGTTTCTGCAGCCGACCTGCCACAATCGACATTCAACCTGCATCCGGTGGGCACGGGCCCTTTCGCAATCGAATCGTTGGACACGACGAAGGCCATCCTCAAAGCCTTCCCCGATTTCTATGGAAAGAAACCTTTCCTGGCCAAAGTGGAATTCAAGTTTTACCCCAATAACAACGCCGTGATTCAGGCCTACGGGAAAGAAGAAGTGATGGGCATCGGTCGCGTGCCTCCGGAGAACATGCGCGCCGTGATGCGTTTTAGCAACATCAACCTGTTTTCTGCACCGATCTCCGGGTATAGCATTGTACTTTTGAATCTGCAACGTCCGCTATTCCAGGACAAAAAAGTGCGGCAGGCGTTGCTCTATGGCCTGGACCGCCAGCGGCTGATAGACCAGGTTCTCGACGGGCAGGGCCTGATCGCCGACAGTCCGATCCTGCCCACGCAATGGTCCTACCACACCGGCATAAAAAAGTATGCACTCGAGCCGGCCCGGGCCCGCGCTTTGCTCGAATCTGCCGGCTGGGTGGACGAGAATGGCGACGGCATACGCGAAAAAGATGGCATTCCTCTGCAATTCGCCCTGCTGACAGACAAGTCACCACGCCATCTGGCCCTGTTGGAAGAGATCGTACGGCAGTGGGCCGAAATCGGTGTGCACGCCTTGCCGCAAACGGCCGGCTTCTCCGGAATGGCCCGGGATTTCTTGCGCCCCCGCCAATTCGATGCGGCCCTTGTCGAATGGAGCGACTTGCCCGTAGACCCGGACCCCTATCCCCTCTGGCACTCCAGCCAGACCATAGATACCGGACGCAACTATGCCGGCTTCAAGAATCGCGATGCCGACAAGCTGATGGAAGAAGGCCGGCGCGTCCTCGATTTCCAAACGCGCATAAACCTCTATCGCCAGTTTCAGGACATCTTTGCCGAAGAGTTGCCATCTTTGCCGCTCTACTATCCCGTGTATGATTATGCTGTGGACCGCTCCGTCCACAACGTGCAAATTGGGCCGTTACGGGTGCCGAGCGACCGTTTTCGCAGCTTGTCCCAGTGGTACATCAACACGCGCCGGGTAATCTTGAGCGAAACGCGTTCCCCATCATAATTTGACATTTCCGGCTGATAGTGGTACGATAGGGTAAGCCGAGGTGGCGGAATAGGCAGACGCGCTGCGTTCAGGGCGCAGTGGGCTTATGCCCGTAAGGGTTCGACTCCCTTCCTCGGCACTGCACAACAAAGGCTCGTCTGTTCTTCGCAGACGAGCCTTTCATTATTGCGCAAGCGCCAGGCCAGACAGGTTTTCTTCGTTGCTTGCGTTGCTTTGAAAATAACGTGTCAGGTGTCAGGTAAAACGTGATGCGTGATGCGTAAGACGCAATACGTTTCACGTCTTCACGTTTCACGTCCC
>JAADHH010000108.1:7636-10291 GCA_013151955.1 Chloroflexota bacterium | reverse complement strand
TGTTGACGCCCTAAGCGCCTACCGCAGAGACGCTGAGCGCGCAGAGTTTTTCTGCTTTGAAAATGCGTTGGCCCGTTCGCCCGCTTGACGCTTAGAAGTTCAACTTCTCCGAGAAGTTGAACTTCTTTGCGCCTTTGCGTTAAAACAATTCTCACCCCCAAACTGAAATACGCTCCCTGCAAAGACCAGTTTGACATCTTGTGCCTTCTGTGCTACACTATATCTCACTTATCCCATAGGGGGGGATGGGGTATAACAACATAGAGTGGAAAGGGACAGAGAAACATGACCACAACGGGTGACATCAATGAGCTTGCTGCCAGATTGTCCAAGGTGTTCGTTGAAGGTCCCGGTACGAAAGGCTTTTCCGAACTTTTCAGACCGCTCCTTCTGCTCTTGGCAAAGGGGAAACCCGTATCCCCCGATGAAATTGCTGCCGCGATTGGCAAGTCCCGAGAAGAAGTCGCTGCTCTTCTTCAGATGTTGCCTGATGTTGAATTGGATGATGATGGGGACCTCATCGGTATGGGCCTGACACTTCGTCCAACTCCGCACCGATTTAAGGTGGAAGGTCGCACCTTATTCACGTGGTGTGCTTTGGACGCCTTGATGTTTCCGGCTATCATAGGAAAGCCGGTTCGCATACAGTCACCCTGTCCAGTTTCTGGGACGCTGGTAAGGGTACAAGTGGCATCCAACAAGGTGGAAAGGGTAGAGCCTTCCAACGCTGTCGTCTCTGTGGTCACACCTGAATCTATTGCGGACGTGAGGAGTACCTTTTGCGACGATGTACATTTCTTCAGCTCGCCTGAGTCGGCGTCCGAGTGGCTTGCTGAGAAGCCGGACGCTGTTATTGTCTCCGTGGCCGATGCGTTTAAGCTGGGGCAGATACTTGCGGAACATCTTTAGAATTCGGGGCAGTATATCTTCTCAATATTCCGGGGCGAAGAAGTTCGACTTTTACCAAAAGTCGAACTTCTGGGTCGCCCCACCCCGTTTTATTGAGAAGATACTCGGGGCAAGAATGAAAAAACGCCAGTGTCCAATTTGTAACTTCGAGGACCTATTATGATCAGGTACTTAGCTCAACTAACTGTAACCAAGACCATTTTGTGGAGTTATTTAATATGGTATCTGGTAATGTCAATCTTTTACTTTGACACCAGTTTGTATTTGTGGGGTACTGCGGTAGGGATTGGTGGCGTTGTTGGCATAGCGCTCATGTTGAGCACAGGGGACTTGACATGGCACCGAATACGCACACGTTTTGGGGAATCTTTCTGTCTTTTTTTTATTCCATTTTGCGTGTCAAGTTTTTCCCAACTTGTAAAAGGGCATGGATTTGTTTTGGTGTTCTCGCCTGATCTAACACAAGACTTACTGGCTATGGGAACTATTGGATTATTCATAGGAATAGTTTGGGGGATAAAGAGAATAGAGCAAGTTACGGTATGCGGACAAATGTCCTAATGGTAATTCGTACAGCTCGTTGCTGCGGAGTCGCCTTTAACGGATTATGCGCAGTACGCACCACTTCTGATATCCACGAACCGAGTTAAGGAGGCATTTTCATGAGCGAACAACAAAAGATCAACTTACGAGTAGAGGGTATGACTTGCGACGGTTGCGTCGTCCACGTGACGAAGGCGCTGGAAGGGGTCGCCGGCGTAGTGGAGGCGACCGTCCCCGGATGGCAGTCGCGCCGTGCCGAAGTGGTCGCCCAACCGGGCGTAGACCTCGACGCGCTGACCCAGGCCGTGGCCAAAGCCGGCTACCGGGCCACGCCCGAAGCACCCGCCCCAACCCCAGGCCATGGCCAACCCGTGCAAACCGGCGGGCGTGACTATGACTTGCTGGTCATCGGTGGCGGCTCGGCCGGCTTCGCCGCCGCCATCCGTGTGGCGCAGAGCTGGGCGTGCGCGTCGGCCTGGTCAACGACGGGGCCGTCGGGCTGGGCGGCACCTGCGTCAACATCGGCTGCGTGCCGAGCAAGACGCTCATCCGCACCGCCGAAGCCTGGCACAAAGCGGGCCATCACCCCTTTACCGGTGTACAGACGCAACAGGTGAGCCTCGATTGGCGCGACGTCATCAGCCAGAAGGACGCGCTGGTGGCCGAACTGCGCCAGGCCAAGTATAGCGATGTCCTGGCCGCCTACCCGGAAATCACGCTCATCGAGGGCCATGCGCGCTTCGACGGGGACGGCACGGTGACGGTCGGCGACCGCAAACTCCACGCCGGCAAGTACGTCATCACCACCGGCGCACACCCTCGCCTGCCCGACCTGCCCGGCGCTGATCGGGTGGACGTGTTGACCAGCACCACGGCTATGGCCCTGCCGGAGCAGCCGCGTTCCCTCATCGTCCTGGGTGGGCGGTTCATCGCTCTGGAGCTGGGCCAGACCTTTGCCCGCTTCGGCACCGCCGTGACCATTCTGCAACGCAGCTCCCGCATCATCCCCCAGCGTGAACCGGAGATCGGTGACGCGCTGCGTGGCTACCTGGAGGACGAAGGGATCACGATTGTCACCGGTGTGAAGCTGCTGGAACTGCGCACGGATGGGGACGAGAAGGTCGTCGTCGCCGAGGTAAAGGGTGAAATCCGCGAATTCCGGGGCGAACAGGTGCTGTCTGCGCTGGGGCACATTCCCAACAC
>JAADHH010000108.1:0-7543 GCA_013151955.1 Chloroflexota bacterium | reverse complement strand
CGGACGTGTACGCCGCCGGCGACGTGACCGGCCTGGCCGATTACGTCTACGTGGCCGCGACGGGCGGGGTCATCGCCGCCGAGAACGCCCTCACCGGCAGCGAACGGCGGCTGGACTTGACGATACTGCCGGAAGTGATGTTCACCGACCCGCAAGTCGCCGTCGCCGGCCTGACCGAAGCGCAAGCCCGCGAACAGGGGTACGATGTGAAGACCTCGCTGCTTCCGCTGGAATATGTGCCGCGCGCGCTGGCCGCCCGCGACACGCGCGGGCTGATCAAGCTGGTGGCCGATGCGGCGACCGACCGGCTGCTGGGCGCACACGTCCTCGCTCCGGAGGGGGGCGAGATCGTTCAAACCGCTGTCATGGCCATGAAGTTCGGGGCGACGGTGGAAGACCTGACCCGTACGCTCTTCCCCTACCTGACCACGGTCGAGGGGTTGAAGCTGGCCGCCCAGACCTTCGATAAGGACGTGGCCAAGTTGAGTTGCTGCGCGGGGTGAGGGAGCCGATTTCGGATTTTAGATTTTGGATTGGGGATTGCCGGGGGGCGGAGGTAAGGTGTCAGGTAACATATTCAACACCAACAGAGGAAAGGATTTCGCGTGATGACAACGACTTGGCGCAAAGTGCGCGGGTACGTGGCCGGCGGTCTGGCCGTGCTAACCTGTCCCTGCCACCTGCTGATCACCTTGCCGCTGCTGCTGGCGCTGACGGCCGGTACGGCGGCTGGGGCTGTCATCAGCGACAACGTTTGGACTATCGTCGCTGCTTCTGTGCTTCTTTTCGCCCTTTGGGCCGTGTTGGCCTATCGCTGGATCGGCGGAGAGGAGCAAAGTTGTGCACTGCCGGCCGAGCAGGAGATGAACCACAGATTTCACGGATGACACAGATGGAAAACGAAATAATCTGAGAAATCTGTGGTGAGACTTTTGGGTTCCGGCTCGTTCGGGCTTGAAACAAAACGAGAAAAGAGGTGCCGATCTCATGACCAATTCTGAAACCAAAAACACCCAGCAAACTGGAGAGACTCCCCGCACGGGTTGGACGTGGGGCCTGGGCGGTTCTCTGTTTGCCAGTCTCTGTTGCCTGGGGCCGGCGGTGGCCGCTCTGGTGGGCATTGGCAGTGCTTCGTTCCTCCTGGGGCTGTCGCGCTACAGGATTCCGCTGCTGCTGGTGGGGCTGGGATTTGCCGGCCTGGGCTTGGCGAAGGCCTTGCGTCAAAGCCAGCAGACTTGTAGCCTGGCCCAGCACCGGCGCAATCTCTGGCTCTTCCCGGCCATGACATTGCTCACATTTGCGGCAACCTACGGCATCTTGACGTATGTCGTACCCACGGCAGTTTACAACTCGCTGAGTCCCTCTGTGACGGCGGCCTCTCCCGTGCAGACGAAGGGAGGGGCGGAACAACCTAGCGTGCCTTCGCAACCCGAGGCGCAGCCACCGGCTGCCGGGCAGCCGCCGGCAACCCCTACGCAGCCGCCGGCGGTCACTCCACACCGGGTAACCCTGGCGATCAGCGGCATGACCTGAAGTGGTTGCTCTGCTGCCGTGCGCAGCATCCTTTTGCAGCAACCCGGCGTGCTCGATGCAAGGGCAAATTGGCGAGAAGGTCGGGGCTGGGCAACTTATGACCCGGCGCGGGTCACGGCCGAAGAGCTGGCCGCGGCGGTCTCACCCTACTACCCCTCGCGGGTTGTGGATGACCGGCCGTATTCGGGTAACTGACGGGGACGATCGTGGCGTGTGGAGCGTGGAGATGAACCACAGATTTCACGGATGACACAGATTGAAAAACGAAGAATAATCTGAGAAATCTGTGCAATCTGTGGTAAGCCTTTTTGGGTCCGGCTTGTCCGGGTTAGGATAAAAACATGGACTACACTCTGCTCTTGTACGCCTTCAGCGCCGGTATGGTGGCGACGATCAACCCCTGCGGATTCGCCATGCTGCCGGCTTATGTCTCCTATTACCTGGCCACGGGCGAAGGGGAAACCGTGGGGCAAAGTGCGGGAACCGCCGGCTCCGTAGCCACGATTCAGGAATTCGACGGAACCATGCCTCGCCTGCTGCGTGCCCTGGTCGTCGGGGGAACGTTGACGGCCGGCTTCCTGGTGCTCTTTGCCCTGGCCGGAACACTTATCTCGCTGGGTGCTTATGTGCTGGTCTCCCTCATGCCCTGGTTCGGGCTGTTCATCGGGGTGGGGTTGGTGCTGCTGGGCATCTGGCTGCTATTGGGTCGCCACGTGCGTGTTCCCGGGTTGCCCCAGCCGGAGGTGGGCCGTGGACGGGGGCTGCGTAGCAATTTCCTCTTTGGTATGGCCTACGGTTTGGTCTCATTGAGCTGCACCCTGCCCGTTTTCCTGGTCGTCGTGGGGAGTGCTTTCACCCTGCAGGGAGCGGCCACCAGTTTGACGCAGTTCTTGGCCTACGGACTGGGCATGGGTCTCGTGTTGATGGCCTTGACTCTCAGTCTGGCCCTCTTCGAGGGGGTGCTGGTCGGTCACCTGAGGCGGCTGATGCCATACATAGAGCGGGCCGGCGCTCTGTTGCTGCTGGGAGCAGGGGGGTACATCATTTATTACTGGCTGACAGCCGGCCAACTGTTGCGAATGTAACCGTATAGCGAAGCTGCGCCTCAAACCGGTGAACAGCCAGACTCACGGATGGAAAGGAACACGGATAAGCGAATTCATTCGTCGACTGTTTTTTGTGGGGAGAAATCTCTGTCTGGCGACGACGAGATTTCTCGCTGTGCTCGAAACGCAATACGCAGCACGCAGCAATCCAAAACCCGAAACCCAAAACGAAGGAGAGACCCATGACCGAACCAACAAACCTGGTCACCCGCACACCGACGGGTGACATTATCAACGTCTATCTGACGCCGGAGATGGAGAAGAACCTGGATGCCCGGCTGGCACGCATCGAGGGGCACGTCCGTTCGGTGCGACGCATGTTGGCCGAACACCAGGACTGCGACAGCCTGCTCATCCAAATGGCCGCCGTCAAAGCGGCCATGAACCAGGTGATCATCAAGCTGCTGGAAGGCCACATCGATACCTGTGTGACCGAGTGCGTGGCCGATGAAACGGGGGCCGATACGCTGGCCAAGTTGAAGAAGGCGATGGCCATCGTGTTGAAGAGTACGTGAGTGCGTGATGGGAAAAAGTTGCGCCTTGGAAGCGTAAGCAAGCGACGTGAAGATTGGGCCCAGTGGCAGGGTCCCTATCATTCACCGGCGCTCCCCTCGAACGCAGTCGCCAATGCTGCCCTGGTGATCGCCCGGTACGCCGGATCCAGTTGGTTTTGCAGAGATTTACCGGCCATGAAATCCGGCTCGCCCAGCCGTTTCAGAAGAGGAAGGGTCACTGCCGGCGGTTTGATCTTCACAGGGAATGTCTCCAGCGACTCCCCCAAATCCCAGAAAACGGGGATTGTGTCCTCCAGGGGGACGACTGTCTCTTCCTCTTCCTCGACAAGCGCATCTTCGAAGTATCCCTCTCCCGCACGGCGCTGGCGCATAGCCTCCAGAATTTGCTCCTGGCTGCGTCCGCGCAAACGGAAGAGGAGAAATGGGTCCTCATCGAATTGCTCGCCCAAGATGTAATGGGTGGCGGCGACGTGCTTGCAGGGATTGGCCCAATCAGGGCAGGAGCAGTCGGTAACCAAATCTCCCCGCTCGTTGGGGAAGAGGCTGACACCAGCCGCTGCGAAGGCTTCCTCGATGTCCGCCGGCATATCGCCGGCCAGCAACTGGGCGGTGAAGAGGGCCTGTGCAGCCAGAGCGTCGACCACTTTTTCCCACTGGGCGTCGGTGAGCGGTTCGACCTTGATGGCCACTTGGTACGGGGTGCGCCGCGAACCCTGCACCCGCGCCGCCACACCCCCGGCCGTCTCGGCGATGGAGAGCACTTGCCCCCGGCGGGCATAGCTGCGTCCCCGCCGCAATCGCCCGACGTCCACCAGGCGCTCCATTGCCTCGATCCAGCGGGTGGCCCACCAGTTCTTGGCAAACTGGCCCCGTTTGCTGCGTGCCTTCAAGCCCCCCTTGACCTCTAGGGGTTTGGTTGGCGGAAAGTAATAGCTGTCGTAATAGCCGTGCCGTTGTCGAGCCATAGAACCTCCCCGTCTACCGTCTCAAGCGCACCAATTCCCGCAAATCGTCCGTGGAAATTTCCGTCAGCCATTGCTCCCCCTTGCCGACCACGGCCTCGGCCAAGGCCTTCTTGCTCTCGATCATGTCATCGATCATCTCTTCCATCGTGCCTGCGGTGACAAACTTGTGTACCTGCACGTTGCGTGTCTGGCCGATGCGGTAGGCACGGTCTGTCGCCTGGTCCTCCACGGCCGGGTTCCACCAGCGGTCGAAGTGGAAGACGTGGTTGGCGCCGGTCAGGTTCAGTCCGGTGCCGCCCGCTTTGAGGGAGAGGATGAAGATGAGCGGGTCACCATGGCTGCCCTCCTGGAAACGATGGACCATCTGGTCGCGTTTCTTGGCCGGCAGGCCGCCGTGCAGGAACTGCGTCCGGCAACCTAGTGCGTGGGGCAAGTAGGCTCGCAGCAAGTGTCCCATCTCCGCAAATTGGGTGAAAACCAGCGCCCGGTCGCCCACCGAGACGACCTCTTCCAGCATCTCCGTCAGGCGGGCCAGCTTGCCACTGCGCCCGACCAGTTTCGTCACATCTACGTCATCGCTATCTGCCTGGTGCAAATATTGTACCGGATGGTTACAGATTTGTTTGAGTTGCATCAGCATGGAGAGTACCAGTCCGCGTCGCTCAATGCCTTCGCTCTCCGCCACCTTCTCCAGCGTGTTCGCGACCACAGCTTCATACAGCGTGGCCTGCTCCTCCGTCAGGTGACAGTAGACTTTCATCTCCAGCTTGTCGGGCAAATCTTGTATGACGCGGGGATCAGTCTTGACGCGGCGCAAGATGAATGACCCGACCAGCTTCTTGAGCCGTTTCGTGGCCGCTTCATCTCCGTACCGTTCGATGGGCAGGGCAAATTCTTTTCGGAACCTCTGACGCGATCCCAGGTAGCCCGGGTTCAGGAAGTGCATGATGGACCACAGTTCCGACAGGCGATTTTCCACAGGCGTACCGGTCAGGGCCAGGCGAAAACCGGCCGGCAGCTTGCGGATGGCCTGGGTTTGCTTCGCAGACGGGTTCTTGATGTTCTGCGCTTCGTCCAGGATCACCCCGTGCCAGGAGACAGCCTGCATCGTCTCCGTGTCGCGGCGGACGATGGCGTAGCTGGTGAGGAGCATATCGACCGATTGCACCGCCTGGACGAATGCCTCGCCGCGCAAACGCTGCGGTCCCCGATGTACCATTGTGGTCAGCGCAGGCGCAAACCGCTGCACCTCTCGCTCCCAGTTGGTGACCACGGAGGTGGGGCAAACCAGCAGCGTGGGGCCGGGCAGACTGCCGTGCTCCTCTTTCTCTTGCAACAGCAGCGCGATGGTCTGGATCGTTTTGCCAAGCCCCATGTCATCGGCCAGACACGCGCCCAACCCCCAGCGCCGCAGAAAGTGGAGCCAGGAGTAGCCATACCGCTGGTAGGGGCGCAGCTCCCCTTCCAGGCTCTCCGGCTGAGGCAGTTCGGTCAACGACTCATGCTGGGTGAAGCGGTCCAGCCAATCGGCCAGCCAACCCTCCACGGCAACGCCGTCGAGCGGAACCCCCTCTACGCCTGTCTCTTCTCCCAACCCCAGCCGCAACGCCTCTTGCAGACTGATGATTCCCTCTTGCTGTTGCTGCTCCCAGAACTGGATTGCCGCCTCGATTTGTTCCGGATCGAGCTGCACCCACTGTCCCCGGATTTGCACCAGGGGCGACTTGAGGGCGACGAGCGACTCGAACTCTTCGCGGGTGAGCGCCGTGTCGCCCAGCGAAAGTTCCCAATTGTAACGCACCAAGTTTTCGAGGGTCATTTTGCTCTTCGGAATCACATCTGCACTGGGGCTTTGGGAGGGGCGCAAACGCAGACGTACACCCAGCCGGGCACCCGGCTTGTTCCACCAGGGGGGAACAAGCAGGCCAAAGCCGGCCCCTTCCAGCAAGGGAGCGGCCTCCCGCAGAAAGGTGTAGGCTTGCTGTGTGTTTAGGGAGAGTTGGCTGGGGCGGGCCGATTTCAGGCTGTTGGTGATGGGCGGGAAGAGGCGGGCAGCGTACCCCAGACCGGCCAGCAGCTTTTCTTGCGGCTGCTCGAAGCGGTGTCCCAGTCGCTTGAGCACATTTCTGCGCGTTTTCCACACGGCATCGGCTGGCACCAACAGACTGGGGTCGTCGCGGGCTTGCAACAGAAAGTGAATCTGCCAGTCGGTGCCCAGCGGAACGTGCAGTTGGGGGCTTTCCGCGGCGGCCGCTTGCTGGAGCGGTGCCTGCAGCCGGAACGCAATGCGGAAGGCGGCATCTCCCGCCACGTGCAGGTTGCGCATCCACGCGCGATGGCTGCGGGCCAACGCGCTCAGTTGGGCCGCCGAAGCGTTCACCACCGTGGGGTCATCACGGAAGAGTGCGGCTATCCATTCATCTGTGGGATCATCGCCCCGGCGGTAGGGAGCGGTCTCCCGGCCCCACTGCCGGGCCAAAGAGTCTGTCATCACCTTCAGGAAGCTGTCGAGCAGGTCGTGAGGAGAGAGTGGGGTCTCCTCCGGCGAGTAGGCAGCCGCGCGGCAGAGCGGGGGCATGGCCGCTTCCAGGTGCGCCAGACGCGGGGCGTCTTTAGGGCCATCCAGCACGGGGAGCCAGCGGGCATGGAAGGTGTGCCGTTCGGAATCGGCGGGCACCAGCACCGGCACGATTTTCTGGGCGGCCAGGGTCTCCAGCACCAGCGCCGATGCGGTGCGCCAGTACTGCGCATCGGTTCCCAGCGCGATGTGAGGCGGCAGGGCCTCTGCGCCGGGCAGGCCGGCCAGGATCGGCAAGGCAGACGCGGCCGGTATCCACAGGCCATAGACGTACCAGGGGGCCAGGAAGGGTGCCGTCTTCTCGTCCAGCTCCCAATCGTGCAACAAGCCCGGAGAGGGCTGGGGGCCGGTGCGGGTACTTGGCAGGAGCAAGGTTGCGATTCCCGGTTCCGTCACGGCCTTTCGAAAGTTGCCCCCGGCGATCTGTTGCAGCGTGTCCGGCGCAGTGCAGAATGGGTGGGGCTGAGACTTGGGCTTTTTCGCCAGCCGCCCCTTTTTCCGTGGCGGTTGCGGGGCACTCGATGTCTCGGCCCAGAAGAGCACACCACCCCCCTCGGCCGGAGAATGCGGCGGTTGCCAGTGAGTGTGCAAGATAATCATCTGGATATGTAGCGTATGACTATGGCCATGGTCTTGCTGTTCAGGTCGAGATTGTCGAACATTGCTGTGCCCCGTTACCATCCCTGTTGAGGAATGTTGATGTCGCATACAGTATAGGCGATTTTCAGTCCTATGTCAACCTGTCAAAACCACTCGGGTGTATTTCAGTTTGGGGGTGAGAATTGTTTTAACGCAAAGGCGCAGAGGGATGAAAATCGTATAGGGACCCCCGCCCCTAGCCCCTCC
>JAADHH010000123.1 GCA_013151955.1 Chloroflexota bacterium | reverse complement strand
GAGGAGCTGTTCGCCAAGGGCCTCTGTCTCCCCTCGGGCACAGCCATGAGCGAAGAGGACATGGGGAGGGTGGTGGCAGTAATCAGGACACAGATGAACGCAGGCTTCGCACACAGATAAAGAGAAATCGTTACTGCTCAGGCAAGGCCCGTGCCGGATTGAAATCGGCACTGGGCTGCCCTGCCAAGCCGCTAAAAGCGGCTGAGTTTCCACCGGGCAGTCGCTTCTGTAGGGGCGCACAGCTGTGCGCCCCTACTACCGTGTGACCAGTGACGGCTTCAGCCCGTCACGGCAGGACATTCGAGCATTCGCGCCTAAACTAGCATAAGGCCCCAGTAAATCGTTTCCACCAGAGGAACGCTATGCGTTGACCAGCCAGATACGCCGCTCGTCCCGCTCAGTTTGCCTGAATCTGCGCGAAGCATGGGCCAAAAGGCGTTATGAAGCACACTTTATCAGCAAACTTACCGATTGCGATGGCGAAAACAGCGAAACGGACTCCTCATCGGACTTTGCACATGATTGTGGCTACATCTCGGACGAACAGCACGCCCAATTGACCTCTCTCAGCAGAGAAGTTGGCAAGATGCTTGGCAGCATGATCAAGTCCCCCGGCCGCTTCCTGATCTCTGGCCTCTGGCCCCTGACCTCTGGAGTCAACAGCCACTATCGTCGGTGCCCGCCCCGAGATCATCCGCTCCTCGCAGGTGATGGTGCTTTGGTAAATCTGTGGTTCTAAATTGCCTTCAACGTAGGTCTGAGGTATAATAGCTATAGGCGCTTAGGGCGTCAACATCGACAAAAAGTTGTCTATGTTTCTGTTTTCTGTAGGACACAGATTCTCACAGAAAAACAGAGATAAAACATTCAGAAAAATCTGTGTGCGAAGCCTGTGTAAATCTGTGTCCCCTGTTCGTTTGTCAACTGCCCCGTCAGGAGCCACATTTTCTGAGCGAAGTCTCGGACAATGCGTAGCTAACTTAGCTAAAGTATAAGGTATGAGGTGACCCGATGCATGACCAGACCGTGATCAAAAAAACCATTTCATCGACAGAAGCCAGTAATCATTTCGGAACCATGCTCTCGGAAGCGGCGAGCGGCCGAAGTCTGTTTATGGTGACCCGTATGGGTAAGCCCCAGGGGGTCTTCCTGGGAATCGATCAGTTTCGCGAGATGCTAGAAATGATCGAGACCTTTGAGGAGTTACACGACGCGCACTACATGCAGGGAATTCTCGAAGCTCGCGAAGATATTCGATTGGGGGAAACCCTTACCCTTGACGACCTAGACAGAGCTCTTGGTCTTTAACATTTGCGGTTGCCTGCATGCCTGATCCAGAGTATACGCTTGTCATCGCCCGTCGTTTTTTTGAAGGACATGAAGAAACTGTCGCGGCAAAATCAGTTGCGAGTGCGAACTGCACTGGATGAAATCCAGCAGAAGCCTCATGCAGGGCGCAAAGTTGTCGCCTCCGAAACGGGACAATACCGCTGGCGAATAGGCGATTTGCGGGTGCGTTACGATATTGCGGGACGGGAAGTTCATATCTTGCGTGTGATTAAGCGTGAAGATGTATACCGTAAGTTTTAACACACTAGGGTTTCGCTGAATGACCGTATCTGCTCGTTACGGCGTGCCCCTCATCGCGGCCGAGGCCCTGGGCGCCACCTACAAGAACCGGTCGCCGGGCATCTTCTCCTTCAACGGCTGGTGAGCTCATCGAACCACAAGATCATCACCACCTCCGGCGGCGGCATGTTGGTCTCCGACGACGCTGAACTCATAACGCCCCCCTAACCCCCCAACCTTGGGGGGAACCGCGCGCTACTCCCCCAGGATTGGGGGCCGGGGGGCAGGTCCGCGACCCCGCGCCCCACTACAAGCACACCGGGATCGGCTACAACTACCGCCTGAGCAACGTCCTGGCCGCCATCGGCCGTGGGCAACTGCAGGTGCTGGACGAGCGGGTCTGCCGCAAACGGGAGATCTTCGAGACCTATTGGCGGGCACTGGGCCATCTGCCGGGCGTCGCCTTCATGCCCGAAGTACCCTGGGGCCGGCACAAACGCAGGCTCCGCACACAGATCAAACCAAAGAAACAATCTGTGAAATCTGTGGCTCAAAAAGAAATAATCTGTGTAATCTGTGGTTCAATCTATGTTTTTCTGGGCGGTGCGCTTGCCTTTGTCGGACAGTTGTAGTACACTATAGACAGCAATTTGCTTTGCCACCTGCCGGGAGAAAAAACAAGTATGGCTATGCGACAACCTGTGGTTCATCAATCATGGAAAGGGTACGCACCGCTTCCTGTCCGCTCGGTTGCTACGGCAGCACCCAATGTGCCACCATTAGAGAGTGGCGACCGGTTAACCCTGTACGAGTTCGAGCGGCGCTATAATGCGATGCCCCACATCAAGAAAGCTGAACTGATCGAAGGAGTTGTGCACATGCCATCACCTGTACACCATCTTAGTCACGGCAAGCCACATGCGCAGGTTATGGGCTTGTTGGCAGTCTATTGTGCTTCTACCTCTGGTGTCGACTTGAGCGACAACACATCCGTTCGCCTGGACGCAGACAACGAGGTGCAACCGGATGCACTGTTGCGGCTGGACCCGGCCTTTGGAGGAAGATGTCACATCACGCCGGATGACTATCTGGAAGGCGCACCCGAGTTGATCATGGAGATCGCCGCTACCAGTGCCTCCTACGACCTGCACGACAAGAAGAAGGTCTACCGGCGCAACGGCGTGCAGGAGTATGTAGTTTGGCGCGTGTACGACGAACGGCTGGACTGGTTCAGCTTGCAGACAGGAGAATATGTCTCCCTGGAGGCTGGTGCAGACGGAGTGATACACAGCCTGGTCTTTCCCGGACTGTGGCTGAACGTGCCGGCACTGCTGGAGGGTGATTTGGCCCGCGTGCTGGCCGAATTGCAAGAAGGTTTAGCAAGTATGGAACATACAGCATTCGTGGAGCATCTCACGTAATCTGTTTGCTGCTCCCCGTCTTTATTCCTCATTCTCCCCCGGAGGTTTCAAAATGCGCAACCGTCACTTTTTCCTCATAGATTTACTTCTCCTTCCGGCAGCGGCCGTGCTGGCCTTTGCCTTGCGTCTGGATACCATTTCATTTCAGCGTCAGGGGGCTGCATTGCTGGCCTTCACCGCGTTGATCGTGCCGGTACAAGTCATCACCGGCGCGCTGCTGGGACTCTACCGGCGCTACTGGCGCTACGCCAGCGTGGACGAACTGGCCCTGGTGGCGGGCAGCGTGACCCTGGCTTCGGTCGTCGGAGCCGCGTTGCTCTTTGCCCTCCTTCTACCTTGGGCCGGCATACGCTCCTTCCCACGCTCGGTGGTGCTGATCGATTGGCTCCTGGCGCTCGTCGCTGTAGGGGGGCCTCGCTTCGCCGTGCGCCTGATCGAACGGGAGCGACAACGCCGGCGTCGCAAGTTGCGCCTGGGGCCGGAAAAACGGATACTTGTTATCGGGGCCGGGAACGCCGGCTGCATGATCGTCAAGGAAATGCAAGCCAACCCTCAATTGGGCATGATCCCTGCCGGCTTCGTGGACGACGACTGCTCCAAGCAAGGCGCCGACATCCACGGTGTCACCGTGCTGGGGGGCCGCAAGGACATCCCCAGACTGGTACGCGAATGCCGGGTATCGGAAGTGATCATCGCCATGCCTACCGCACCGGGCGACACGATTCGGAAGATCGTCCAGATATCCGAGCAGGCCGGGGTCGCAGTGCGCACGATACCCGGTATCTACGAACTGCTTTCCGGCAAGGTTGGCGTGCGTCAAATCCGCGAGGTACGTATCGAGGACCTCCTGCGGCGGGACCCCGTGCGCGTGGACGAAGATGGGGTGGCGAAGATGATACAGGGCGCACGGCTGCTGGTGACCGGAGCCGGCGGGTCCATCGGTTCCGAAATCTGTCGCCAGGCCGCGAATTTTGGTGTTGCCGAACTCGTCCTGTTGGGGCACGGCGAAAACAGCCTGTTTCAGATCAGCCGGGAACTGCAACGGAACTACCCGCACCTGGCGCTCCATGCTGTCGTGGCTGACATCCGGGATCGCCGGCGACTGGAAGCCACTTTCCGCAGGCACCGGCCCCAGGTCGTCTTCCATGCAGCGGCCCACAAACACGTCCCCCTGATGGAAGCGAACGTCGAGGATGCGGTCACGAACAACATACTGGGCACCCGCAACCTGGTCGAGATAGCCTCGGCCCACGGCGTGCAGCGTTTCGTGTTGATTTCCACCGACAAAGCAGTCAATCCCACCAGCATCATGGGGGCGACCAAGCGGGTGGCCGAACTCATCGTCCAGGATGCGGCCAGGGAGAATGGGCGGGACTTCGTCGCCGTCCGCTTTGGCAACGTGCTGGGTAGTCGCGGGAGCGTAATCCCCACCTTCCAGGAGCAGATCGCCCGCGGCGGGCCGGTTACCGTTACCCATCCCGACGTAAGGCGCTACTTCATGACCATTCCGGAAGCGGTGCAGTTGGTGATGCAGGCGGCGGCCCTGGGTCGGGGTGGGGAGGTCTTCGTCCTGGATATGGGTGAGCCGGTGCGTATTGCCGACCTGGCCTATGACCTGATCACGCTATCCGGTTTCGAGCCGGATCGGGACGTGAAGATCGCCTTCACCGGCCTGCGCCCGGGCGAAAAACTTTTCGAGGAGCTATTCATCGAGGGCGAAGAGTACCGGCAAACCTGTCACGAGCAGATTTTCATGGCCCGGAACGGATTTTCTGCTCCTCCCGCCGATCTACCATCTGAGATGGACTTGCTGTTGCGTCTGGCCCGCGCCGGCAAAGAGTCTGCGGTGCGGCAACAATTGCGCCGGCTGGTGCCGGAATACACGCCGGCGGGTACCGTGCCCGTCTCCTCCACGCCTCAGCAGCCTTGCCTTCCCTCTTCGTTGCCCCCACTCTCCCCATCTTCTCCGCTCCGGTTGCAAGGGAACCGGCCACCGGTGTCCTGACGCCGACTGCTGGTAACATCCTTGTCGGTGTACAGGGGAATGAAGAGACGTGGAACTTCCTGGGACGTCATGGGGGCATCGTTTCCTTGGTGAAGTGAAGAAACCCCCGCCCATCCACTTCAAGGTTATGTCTGGCCATGGCTGCTTCAAGGCGGTTTTCGGTGATCTGTTTTTGTCAACCCAAAAGGTGTCCACTTGACAAACAGTATAGTTGTAGTAGAATATACACACTATGCAAACTGTACAGTTTTCCGACGATCAAGGAGGTCAAGCCCAGATGGAGAGAGAGCTAGGAGTTACCAAGGCACGTCAAGTCTTCGGCACCATGGTCGAGCAGGTGCAGTATCGGGGCGACACCTACATTATTAATCGGCATGGAAAACCGGCCGCAGCAGTTGTGCCAATGCAGGTGTACGAAACCTGGAAGTGTCAACGCCAAGACCTCTTTGATCAGATTCGGAAGATGCAACGAGAGGCCAATCTTGATAACGATGAGGCTGAGAGCTTGGCTGCTGAAGCTGTGGCTGCTGTTCGCGCCTAAGATTTGTATGTGAGCATGATAATCGTTCTTGACACCAATGTCATTATAAGCTCTGTCCTCTCACTAACGGGCGCTCCAGCCAAAATCATCCAACGGTGGGAAGCCGACGAGTTCGAGGTTATCACTTCACCTCCACTTCTTGAGGAGTTAGAACGTGCCCTCAACTATGAACGTGTGAGGAAATATTATAAAAAGCCGCAAGAACAGATCGCTGCTCTGCTCAAACGGCTCAGAGTGGTGGCTACCGTTGTCGAGCCTCCGTTCTCTTTGGATGTCGTTCAAGATGATCCCGACGACAACCGGGTGCTTGAGTGTGCGATTGCCGGGAGAGCCTCCTATGTCGTTACTGGAAACACGCATCTTCTGAAGCTGAATGAGTACAAGGGGATCGTGATTCATACCCCAGTCGGATTCCTGGCCGCGCTGGAACTTGGTAGGAAGAGAAGGTAAGGCAAGGCCCCCCCTGCCCCCCAACTTTGGGGGGAAGCCGCTGTACTCCCCCCAGGATTGGGGGCCGGGGGGCTACCGCCCGGCCGCTGAAGCTATTCTCGCTGCGTGCCTGAGCAGTAACTTTGGGCGTAATCGGTCCAATCACCAGGGTACCCCCGCTCGCCCACCGATTTCACTTCTCGTTCATTCTGCGCTATAATACCAAGGGGCCACAGCGGTGGGCCGTTCTGCCGGTGAATGGGGACAGGCTGCCAACCGGCCCGGCCCTTGCATACTTTTCAATGCCGGCAGGCGCAGGGTCTGTCTGGTGCAGACAATATTTGGAGGAATTTCTATGGGACAAAATGTAACCTACAAAATATTGCAAGACCATCTCGTGGATGGCGAATTGAAACAGGGCACTGAGATCGGTATCCGCATCGACCAAACCCTGACCCAGGATGCGACCGGCACCATGGCCTACCTCCAATTCGAGGCGATGGGCATACCTCGCGTTCGGACAAAGCGATCGGTCAGCTACATTGACCACAACATGCTGCAAACAGGTTTCGAGAATGCAGACGACCACCGCTTCTTGCAGAGCATAGCCGCAAAATTCGGAGCCTACTTTTCCCGTCCGGGCAACGGAATCTGCCACCAGGTACACCTGGAGCGATTCGCCGTGCCGGGCCAGACGCTGCTCGGTTCCGACAGCCACACCCCGACCGGCGGTGGCATGGGCATGATCGCCATTGGGGCCGGCGGCCTGGACGTCGCCGTGGCCATGGGCGGGGGTGCCTTCTATATCCCCATGCCCCAAGTCTTGGGCATCCACCTGACCGGAACATTGCAGCCATGGGTGACCGCCAAGGACGTGATCCTGGAGATTCTGCGCAGACTTTCCGTCAAAGGCGGCGTTGGCAAAATCGTGGAATACTTTGGCCCGGGCGTGGCCTCCTTGACTGTGCCCGAACGAGGCACGATCACCAACATGGGCGCGGAATTGGGTGCCACAACTTCTGTCTTCCCCAGCGACGAACAAACCCGCCGCTACCTGAAGGCACAGGGGCGCGAGGAGAGTTGGGTAGAGCTGATTGCAGACCCCGATGCAGGGTACGACGAAACCATAGAAGTCAATCTGGACGAATTGGAACCAATGATCGCCCAGCCATCGATGCCCGACCGGGTCGTGCCCGTCCGCGAGGTGGCCGGACTGAAGATCGCCCAGGCCTGCATCGGTAGCTGCACGAACTCGAGCTACCTCGATCTCATGCACGCGGCCTCTGTCCTGCGGGGCAGAACGGTCCACCCCAGTGTCAGCATGACCCTGTCGCCCGGCTCCAAACAGGTTTATACGATGATTTCCGAAAATGGCACCCTCACAGATTTCATTCAGGCCGGCGCACGGGTCCTGGAATCGGGCTGTGGGCCGTGCATCGGCATGGGCCAATCGCCGCCAACAGGTACGATCACCTTGCGCACCTTCAACCGGAACTTTGCCGGGCGGACCGGTACTCCGGGCGACCAATCGTATCTTTGCAGCCCGGAGGTCGCTTCCGTATCGGCCATCACCGGCGTGATTACGGACCCGCGCGACTTTGGGGAATACCCGCAGGTAACGCTTCCCGAAACATTCATTGTGAACGATAACATGGTGGTTCAGCCGCCAGAAAATGGGGCAGACGTGGAGGTCGTTCGTGGCCCAAACATCAAGCCCGTGCCGATCCGAGAAGACATGCCCGACACCCTGACCGGCGAAAACCTGCTCAAGGTGGAGGACAACATCACCACGGACCACATCATGCCGGCCGGCGCAAAGATTCTGCCGCTGCGGTCCAACATCCCGGCCATCGCCGAGTATGTCTATTTTCAGGTGGATCCGACATTCGCGCAACGCGCCAAAGAAAAGGGGGGCGGATTCATCGTGGGTGGCGAAAACTACGGCCAGGGCTCCAGCCGCGAACATGCCGCACTGGCTCCCATGTATCTGGGACTCAAGGCAGTCGTTGCCAAGTCCTTCGCCCGTATCCATTGGAATAACCTGATCAACTTTGGTATCCTGCCCCTCGTCTTCGTCAACTCAGATGACTACGATAGGATCGACCAGGGGGATCAACTGGAAATTCGAGACACGCGCCAGGCCATTCAGTCTGGCACCGCTGTGACGCTGTACAACAAGACGAAGAACATCGAGATTCCACTGCAACACACCCTTACACCACGACAAATTGGCATCATGCTGGATGGAGGCTTGCTCAACCACATTCGCAAACAGCAATAGCAATCAACAGGCCGTGGTCAGACTGTTGCCGGTAACCATCTAACGAAGCTTCGCCTCCAACCGACAAGTTGATGGGACACAGATTGGCACAGATTGGCACAGATCAAAAAAGCTTTATCTGTGTTCAGAATCTTGACTCGTTTGTAAAGAATTTGGGTATCTTCTCAATAAAACGGGGTGGGGCGACCCAGAAGTTCGACTTTTGGT
>JAADHH010000127.1 GCA_013151955.1 Chloroflexota bacterium | reverse complement strand
GGGGGGGATGAGGGGGGCAGTGCTATTTTCATAACAACGCAAACCTTTGCGTGCCCTGCGTCTTTGCGGTAGAATCCTTACCCTGCCCCCAAACTGAAATACACCCGGTCGGGCCCAAAACTTTGACTTCTGGCAAGGGGTCGTGTATACTGGGCGCGACTGCACACGGAAATGGGTCATGGCCTTGCGTAGCGCAGCGGAAGAGTATTCTCTGATGAACACAATGAATCGTTTCTTGGGTGTTGCCCTGATCGTTATCTCTGCTGCGGCATTTAGCACACTGGCCATCTTGGGCCGGTACGCCTACGCAGAAGGAATGAATACCTCGACAATCTTGTTTCTTCGTTTCTCGTTGTCTACGGGGTTGCTGCTCGTCCTGCTCGCTCTCCGGGGCGAGTCGCTGCCTCGCGGCCTGACCCTGGCCCAATTGATCGGCATGGGCGCTATAGGCTATGTCGGCCAGTCATTCTCTTTTCTGAGCGCGCTGAAGTACGCCTCCCCGGGCCTTGTGGACCTGCTGCTCTATCTTTACCCGATATTCGTGGCCATCCTGTCGGCGATTTGGCTGCACGAACGGATCACTCCTCTCAAGGCCCTCGCGCTGGGGCTGGCCCTGGCCGGTGTGGCCCTCACGGTGGGGCCGGAGGGGGGCCAATGGCCCGGCATCGTGCTGGCGATTTCGGCGGCTGTGATTTACTCCGTGTACATCATGGTCGGCACGGAAGTGGTGAAGCAGGTCTCGGCCATCCAATCGTCCACGGTAATCTTCGGTTCGGCGGGGGCCATGTCTGGCCTACTGATGATGGAGAGTGGCCCCCATTTTCCCGGCACAGAGACCGGCTGGATTGTCATCGGCTTGATCGTGGTGATCGCCACGGTGTTGCCCGTCGCCACCTTCCTGGCCGGGTTGGCTCGTGTTGGCGCAACCAATGCGGCGATGCTTTCCACGCTGGAGCCGGTGATTACGGTTTTGCTGGCGGCCGCGTTGTTGGGAGAAACGCTCGAACCGGTTGCGCTGCTGGGCGGCGGGATCATCCTTGCTGCGGTGCTGTTGCTGCTCAGCCAGTCGACGCCGCTCCGCGCCACGCCGGCATTGGCCGGCGAAGGGCCCGGATGAGCCGGCAATCGCCCCTCACATCACCAGCGACATGACCGCTTTTTGCACGTGCAGCCGGTTCTCCGCTTCGTCGTATACGACCGACTGGGGCCCATCGATGACGGCATCGGCCACTTCGATGTTGCGATCGGCCGGCAGGCAGTGCATGTAGCCGGCATCCGGCGCAGCCAGCACCATCCGCCGCTCGTCGGCGATCCAGTCTTCGTATTGTTTGCCGATTCGGGCACTCTCCTCCAGGTCCTCGGTGGTCAGCAAGCACCCCCAACTCTTTGGGTAGACCACATCGGCACCACGAAAGCCTGCGTCCATGTCGTCGAGAATCTCCAGGCTGCCCCCCTGCCGGCGGGCATTGTCTTGGGCCTGCTGAACAATGTCCGGCATCAGACGATATTCGGGGGGATGGACCAGGCGCACGTTCATACCAAAGCGGGTCAATAGCAGGATGAGCGATTGCGGTACGCTGATCGGCTTCTGGTAGCTGGCCGCATAAGCCCAACTGACGGCAATCGTTTTTCCGCGCGGATTGCCCTTCTTTTCGATGATGGTCATCAAGTCGGCCAGAGCCTGGAACGGGTGATAGATATCGCATTGCATGTTCAATACCGGCACACGGCTGGCTGCGGCCACGTCCCGGATGTAGCGATTTCCGACTTTCCAGTCGCATTGCCGGATGGCGATCCCGTCGTAATAACGGCCCAGGATTTCGCCGATCTCGCGGGCGGTGTCGCCGTGCGAGATTTGCGTGGTGTGGTGGTCTATGAATGCGGCGTGACCGCCGAGCTGGGCCATCCCTGCCTCGAATGAGGAACGGGTACGTGTGCTGGTGAAGAAGAAGAGCATGGCCAGCGTCTTGTCCCGCAGGTAGGCATGAGGTTGGCCCAGCGCGCGTTTCCGTTTCAGGTCGAACGCTACATCTAGAACTGTTTCAATCTGCTCTTTGGTCCACGATTGCGTGGAGATCATGTCTAAATTGCGGAGGTTGGTTTGCATAAAAGTTCTCCTTACGTCCGTTTGCTCTGTCGTTCTTTGTCGTCTTCTCACTTCACTGCCGAACACTTGTGGACAAGCGCCGTCACTTGTGCTACCCGAGGTCTCCTGCCACGAGAGCGCAAAGGAGTGTAGCGATGCGTGACAATCGCTGCGTGTATAGTACCACAAGAAAGGGTGTGAAGCAATTTTGCACGGAAGAGGATTGTGTATACAACCATCACCAAATTCGTTGACAACAAATGTTATTTGTGCTAGAATAACAATACAAGTTGTTACTGCTCAGGCAAGGCGGCCTGAGCAGTAACTACAAGTTTTCTTCCAAAGGCCCTCCCGCGGCAACGGATTGTCGCTTGCTACGAGGCAAGCCCACATTTGGAGACGTGGCATGATCAAGAAGAGCGTATTACGCAACGGCCAGGTACGGGTTACTTTCGAACTACCGGCAAACGTATGGGCAGACACGGTCCATCTCGTCGGATCATTCAATGCCTGGAACCGCACATCGCATCCCATGAAACAGCAACGCAGTGGTGGTTGGGTGCTCACCATCAACTTGCCGGCCAATCAGGAATTCCAATTCCGCTACTTGCTCAACGGAACCGATTGGCACAACGACTGGGCCGCCGATGGATACGTTCGAAACGAGTATGGCAGCGACAACTCGGTCGTGATCACCACTGTAGCCGACGACGAAGACGATTGAATTTCAACAATTGTCGGGGAGAGACCCTCCAGTGTTTGGCAGTTCACTGAAACGGCTCATTTCACTTGCTATTCTGCTGGCAATCGCCGGCATGGCCTTCTGGGTCTGGAGGCGGCCCTCCCTCTCCCGCACGGACCGAACGATCACCGTCCGGCGCGCGACGATAGCAACAACCGTCCAGGCAACAGGTCGCGTTCAAGCCCTCCGCCAGGCCGACCTCTCCTTGCCGACCGGCGGCGAGGTGTTGACGGTGAGCGTACAAGTTGGCGATGCCGTGACCGCCGGCACCCTGCTTCTCGCACTGGACACCACGGAACCCGAGCAACGTGTCCGCGAAGCCGAGGCCAACCTCTCCCTGCGCCAGATTGCGCTGGACCGCGCGCGTACCGGTGGCAGCGACGACGAAATCGAAGTGGCCCGCGCCCGCCTGCAGCAAGCGATTGTCGCCCGCCAGGCGGCCCAAGCCGCCTACGACAAGAACGCCGGCAACGCAGACGCCGCAACCAGCGCCGAAGCGGTCGCCCTGGCCCGCGCCAAAGCCAATGAGCAAGCCGCCCAAAACACTTTCCGCAGAGCCGTCCACGGCGCACCGCCCGAAGAGATCGCCTCCCTGGAACAACAAGTGAGCCTGGCGCAAATAAACCTGGAACGAGCACGCCGCAACCTAGCCGGCACGCGATTGGTGGCCCCCTTCGCCGGCACGGTCACGGCGGTACGCACGCACCCCCACGAACGGGTCAACCCGACCCAACCCCTTGCTACCCTGGCCGACCTTTCCACGCTGATCATCGTCGCGGCGGTGGACGAGACCGACATTCGTGCCGTAGCCCCCGGCCAGCCGGCAACTATCCGGTTGGACGCGGCCCCGGGTGAAGTCATCACCGGCACCGTTTCCAACGTGGCACCGGCGGCCAGCAGCCAGCGCGGCGCAACCACATTCGATACGGAGATACGCTTCACCACCACAGGCGACCGCCACCTCCACCCCGGCATGAGCGCCGAGGTCACCATCGTCACCGCGCGACGCGAAAATGTGCTGGCCGTGCCCCGTCAAGCCCTCCGGCAGGTCGGCTCAAAGCAACTGGTCACCATCGAGGAAAATGGCCGCCGGCGCGATGTGGAAGTGGTCACCGGCGTACACAACGCGCAACAGGTGGAAGTGATCAGCGGATTGCAGGAGGGAGAACAAGTGGTGGTGAATGGAGAGTAGAGAATGGCGCGCCGGCGAAACTGCCGGCAGCCTTCGCCTTCCCACTACTCGTACCGCAGCGCATCAATCGGGTTGAGGCGCGAGGCACGCACCGCCGGGTACAGCCCGAAGAAGAGTCCCACCAGAAAGGAAAATCCGGTAGCCAGTGCCACCGATCCGGGGGAAACGTACGTGGTGAGCTGGTCGGAGGCCTGCGAGATCAGGAGGGAACCTCCATATCCCAGGGCAATGCCGATCGCACCACCGATGATGCTGAGTGCCACAGCTTCAATCAGAAACTGCATCAGGATGTCCCGCCGCTTGGCCCCCACCGCCTTGCGAATACCAATTTCGCGCGTCCGTTCAGTCACGGAGACGAGCATGATGTTCATGATGCCGATTCCTCCTACCAGGAGCGAAATGCCGGAAATGGCTCCCAGGAAGATCGTGAGCAGTCCGGTGATCTGGCCAAAGACCGAAAGCAGATCCTTTTGGCTGATTACCGTGAAATCGTCGTCCTGGCTGTAGGTGATTTTGTGGGTTCGTCGCAACACGCGGATGATGTCTTCGGTGGCCCTATCCAGCACATCCTCGCTGCGCACCTGGACGTAGATCACCGTGACGAGCGGCTCTCCCGAAGCGCTTCGGCGATTGATCAATCTCTGCTGGGCGGTGGTCAGCGGCACGATGATGGTATCGTCTTCGTTATTCGAGCCGCTGCCCCCGCGGGGCTCGAGGACCCCGACAACCTTGAATGGCACGCGCTTCAGACGCACCACCTGGCCGATGGGGTACGAACCGTCGGGAAAGAGCCGTTCGTATGTCAGGTGGCCGAGTACGGCGACCCGCGATAGGGCGTGCAAATCACCGTCGGTAATGAAGCGTCCCATCTCCGGCTTCACGTTGCGCGCCACGGCATACGCCGGCGTCACACCGGAGACGGAGCTGAGTGTATTGCGGTTGCCGGCAATGACCTGCACCGATCCCATCAACTCGGGAGCCACCTGCACCGCATCCGGCACGTTGAATGGATCGGCCAAAGCGCGGTAATCGCTCATGGTCAGCGAGCGGGCTGTGCCGCGCCTGCCGGCCTGCGTGTTCCCGCCCGGTACCACAAAGAGCAGGTTCGACCCTACCCCTTGAATCTGCTCGGTGACAGCCCGCTGCACACCCTGACCGACGGATAAGAGGGTGATCACCGCCGCCACGCCGATGATGATCCCTAACATGGTCAGCGTGGAGCGCAGTTTGTTGGCCGCCAACGCACGTATGGCCACCAGGACGCTTTCACCCACGTTCATCGTTCTGCTCCATTCATCTGGTCACTGATGATTACGCCATCGCGGATTCGCACGATGCGGCGCGTCTGCTCGGCGATGAGCGGGTCGTGGGTAACAAACACGATGGTGATACCCCTTTCCTGGTGAAGCCGCCGAAAGATCTCCAAGATTTCAGCGCCGGACTTGGAGTCGAGGTTCCCGGTCGGTTCATCGGCCAGGATGATGGACGGGTCGTTGACCAGCGCGCGGGCAATTGCTACGCGCTGCTGTTGGCCACCGGAAAGCTCGTTGGGGCGGTGGCGTACCCGTTCGATAAGCCCTACTGCGTCTAACGCGGCCATGGCCTTCTCGCGCCGGTTGTGCCGGTTGCCGGCGTAAATCATGGGCAATTCCACGTTTTGTAATGCCGTGGTGCGCGACAACAGGTTGAACGTTTGGAAGACGAAACCAATCCGCCGGTTGCGAATCTCGGCCAACTGGTTGTCGTTCAGACGGCTCACATCGCTGCCATCGAGCAGATACGTGCCGCTGGATGGCTGGTCCAAGCAACCCATGATGTTCATCAACGTGGATTTGCCCGAGCCGGAAGGCCCCATGATGGAAAGGAACTCACCGCTGGCAATATCCAGGCTGGCACCGCGCAGGGCGTGTACTTCCACATCGCCCATACGATAAACTTTCGTCACGTCTTGCAATTGGATCATCGCTCTCAGTCGCTCATTCGTTGCTGCAATCGTTCACGCCCGGAGATCGTGCGAATGACCAACACGTCCCCTTCTTCCAGGCCGCTGACCACTTCGCTGATCGTTTCGTTGCGTAAGCCGGTGGAAATCTCAACGCGTTTTGGCAGGCCGTTCACCGATTTCTCCACGAAGAGTTGGCCGGTCTCCCGGTCGATTTGGATGGCGCGGTTGGGCACGACCAGCACGCCTTGGTGCTTTTCCGTGGTAATCGTGGCGTTGGCCGTCATGCCGGCGCGCAGGGAGAGTTCTGTGGCATCGAGCGCAATCCGCACGGGATAAGAGACCACGCCCGATTCGATGGTGGGAACTGGTGAGACATTTTCGATGTGGCCGGTGATACCGCGGTCGCGGAAGGCGTCGAGAGTCACGGAGACTGTGTCGCCCACACTGACCTGCCCCACATCGACTTCATCCACGCTCACATCCAGGTGAAATCGAGAATCATCGACCAGCACGATGACCGGTGCGGCCCCTGATGCCTGTTCATAGACCTTCGCTCCGATGGAGGCGACCACTCCTTTGAACGGTGCGCGGAGCGTAGCGTCGGCGAGCTTCGTTTGGGCCTGGTCGAGCGCAGCCTGGGCCTGGTCCACTTGGGATTGCGCGGCCACGAGGTCGGCTTCGTCAGCTCCCCGTTGGAGTTTGTCCCGCTGTGCTTTTGCTTGAGCCAATTGTTGTTCGGCAGCTTTCAACGCGCTCGGGGTGGGACTTTGGCGCAGCTTCTGCAGTTGGGATCGAGTTTGTTGCACCTGGGCCCAGGCATTCTTACGCTGGTCTTCTGTGGCACCGGCCGCAACGCGGTCGAAACTGGCCTTGGCCGCCTGATAGTCTATCGTTGCCTGCTGGAGCTGCAAGGCCTGGGGAAGCATGGCCGCATTGGGACGCGTGGCGACCTGGTCGTAGGCAGACTGGGCCTGGTGCAACGCGGCTTTGGCCTTATCGAGCGTGGCCTGGGCACCGGCAAGGTCTTCTGCGGTGGGGCCGGCCTGCAATTGCTGGTAGGCTGCCACGGCGGCATCATACGCGGCCTGGGCGGCGGCCAGGTCCGCTGCGGACGGGCCGGCACGGACGTTGTCGTAGGCGGCCTGGGCGCTTTCCACGGCGATCCGCGCAGCAGCCAGGTCGCTTTCCGCAGGGGGAGCCTGCAGTTGGCGCAAACGTGCTTTGCTGGAGCGCAAGGAGGCCTTTGCCTGGGTCACCTGCAAGGCCAGGTCGGCGGTGTCCAGCTTGGCCAGAACCTGTCCGGCTTCCACGAGACTGCCCACCTGCACCGGCAATTCGATCAACCGGCCCGGCACCTGGAAGTTCAGGGAGACTTGCTTTTCCGGTTCAATGCTTCCGGTGGCATTGACGGAAGCGGCAATGTCGCCCCGTTGTACGGTGACCGTTTGTTGGCCCTGCGTCTCGCGGGCGTTGTCGCCGCGCTGGCCAAGCGTAGCGTAGCCGAGCCAACTGAAGGCGATAACGGCAATCAAGACACCGGCGATGATGGCAGTCCGTTTCATGGCTGTACTCCAATTCATGCTCGTGAGGTAACTACTCAGTCTTTAGGTGCCAGGCACTTGTGAAAGTCCTCTCGCCTGAACGTGACAAGGCATGTAGACGAATGTTGGCTTTGAGACA
>JAADHH010000112.1 GCA_013151955.1 Chloroflexota bacterium | reverse complement strand
GAGGAAGCGGAACGTGTTGGCGAAGTTCATAGCACAGCAACTCAGTGCGCCATCTGGAATAGTCGGCAGATGGGTGTTGGCCCCTCTGTGGAACAGAAGGAACTCGGCCTTGAACGACCTTGTCTTTGATAGCCTGGTTTTACATTCACACGACCGCGTGCTAGAGGTAGGATTTGGCGGCGGATACTTGTTGGGGCGGATGGCTGCTGTTGTGACCCACGGATTCATCGCTGGCGTTGATGTCTCTGAGACAATGGTTGCGGTTTGCGAACGGCGATATCAGTCATTGGTAAGGGCGGGGAGACTTGAACTGCGATGCGCGCTAGCGGAGTCTTTGCCGTATTCATCTGACCATTTCAGCAAAGCTTGTACGGTGAACTCGCTTTTCTATTGGACAGATGCTCTACGGGTGCTGGAGGAGATACATCGAGTGCTTGAAGAGGGTGGCAAGCTGGTACTCTGTGTGACCAGGAAGCAGAGCATCGAAAACAAGAGGTTTGCAGGTCATGGGATGGGGCTGTATGAGGATGAAGAGGTGTGTCAGATGATGGAAGGCGACCCGTTCATCTTCATCCTGTCCCTCAAGGCGGGCGGCACAGGACTGAACCTGACCGGGCGCCAACCATGTCTTCCACTTCGACCGCTGGTGGAACCAAGCCGTGGAGGACCAGGCTACAGACCGCGCCTGCCGCATCGGTCAGACACGCAACGTGCAGGCACACAGGAGCAAAATTGGAGGAGGCATCATGACCGCAGCACAACGCAGGATACTAACATTTGCTCTGTTGTCATTCGCGTTGGCCTTGCTCGTGGCCCGTGGCTTCTTGTGGGCGCGAGCGTCCATGAACGGGTTCGACGCATCGAAGGCCGCATTAGGTGGGGAGCCGGCCTTCGCGGCCCACGCTGTCTCCCCGGCGCAGGCAACATCCGTCACGACCCTCACCGCGCCCAAGTGGCTGGAAGCGCCAACCCTGGACGGGCAATGCACCGATGCGGCTTATGACCAAGCCGGCACCGTCTCGCTACTTACACAGGCCGGCGGCCCCGGCGCCGAGGCAAAGCTCTTGCACTCGGGGCTGGACTTCTACATCTGCTTCAGTGCCATCCCCGACGCAACAGGAGAGAACGTCGTCGTGCGTGTGGACAGCGATCACAGTCGCAGCCGCTTGCTCATGCCCGGCGACTACCGGTTCAGCGTAGACGCTGCCGGCCAAATCAGTGTTACGCAGGGGATGACCACCGGCCTCTGGACGCCGATCAGCGTGCCCGCCGGCGACATCACAGCCGTGGTGACATCCACGGTCACAGGCGGGACCGCCACGTGGAACGCGGAGCTGCGCCTCAGCCTGGAATGGATGGGCGGCTACATGCGCACGGATGGCTTGAGCCTGGCCGTGGAGCAGGCGGATGGCACCGTCGTTCAGCAGTGGCCCCTCTCCGCCACGCCACAGTTGCCGGCCACCTGGGGCGACTTGGTGCTGGCCCCCCTCTACACCGACACCGTGACGGCCGCGTCCGCCTTCCTCGACGGACGCGAAGGCTACCTGGTCGTACCCTACGCATCCGACCTGAACCCGGCGGAGATCACGATCGAGGCTTGGGTCAAGGTAGTGGATGGTGACTGCGGCACCCTCGTCGGCAACGGACGCGACGCCTCCTACTGGCTCGCTTTCTGCCGCATGATCCAGTTCGGCCACGACGGCGCAGATTCTGTGGAGGCGGGGCAACATCCGCTGGGCGACGGCTGGCACCACGTGGCCGTCACCATGGATGCGGCCAAGGGCATACGCACCTTCTACCTGGACGGCCAGGTGGACACGCACATTGGCTGGAAACCCGCACAGGAGGAACAAGGCGCAGGGGAGCCAGAGAGTCTGGGGACCTCGGATCGCATGTTGCGCATCGGCTCCGACCGTGACGCGCCGGCCGAGGTGGATCACCTGCACAGCTACGTCAGCGAGTTGCGCATCTGGAACCGGGTGCGCACCGCCGCAGAGATTCAGGCCGACGCCTTCCGCCGGCTGAGCGGCGCAGAGGCCAGGCTGATCGCCCTCTGGCCCTTCACCAACGGGTTGCAGGACATCGCCGGCGGGCACGACGCCGGCCTGGTCGGCAACGCCTCGCTGGCCAAAGAAGGGCGCGACGTGGAAAGTTTCCCGCCCACGCCCACCCCGGTTCCCTACACCTACCCGACGCCAGAGCCGATCCCGGCCTGGGATAGCAGTGTCCCGGCAAGCACAGGGGAAATCACCGTCGATGGTGTCTGCGGGCCGTCAGAGTACGCTAAAGAAAGTCCGCTCATCCTGGAGCCCGATCATTTCAAGTCCATGCACATGGTCGCCGCCGCCGACGCCCTCTATCTATGCACCAACATCGTCTGGGGTGGCCATGGGCTGACCAGCACGATCACCCTATGGATCAACCGGGATGGCCAGGGCGGGACTGTGCCGGGGCCGTCCGACCTGCGGCTGCGCTTGTTGCCAGATGGGAGCCTGGCAGCCGGCACGGGCGATGGTGTGGGGTATGGTGGCGCCGCGCCGGCGGGCGTCACCAACGGAACCGTGGGCAATGTGACGCTCGATCTGCAGGAAGACTTCCGCCCGGTCGATTCGCCTTGGTGGTCAAGCGAACTGCGCATTCCCCTGGAGGCGCTGGCGCCCTACTCCCCCGGCCAGGCGCTGCGCTTCGCTCTCTCATACGAGGGAACGATCGCCGCAGTCGCAGTTCCCGGACAAACGGAGGATGTAGCCGTGGTGGCCCGCTGGCCGGCCAGCTTTGACCCCCAGCAGCCCGACACCTGGGGCGTGGCGACCACCGAAGGGCCTGCGCTTTTTCTGCCTCTGGTTGCCCACGAGTATGCAGGCAGACCAGTGCAGGAAACAGTTGCCAATGTCGCGGCCCAGGGCGATGAGGCAGAAGCTGGTAGCCCGACCCTGGTCACTACGGACCAGGCTGTTGCATCGCGCGCTCAGCAGCCCAGCACGCTTGCCGACTGGCCGCGGCCGGCGCCGACAGAAAGCGACTTCGACGCCAAGTGTCCAGGGCCGAATTGGCAGCATCCGGAATACTTGGCCGTTCCGACTGCGAAATGGCCCCGGGTAGATCCGAATATCTCTATTGCGCAAGCGGAAGGCACACTCACCGGCATCGAAGTTGCTGGAACCGATAGCCCTTTCATCCATTCCAGCCACGACCTGGACATGCACGTATCGTTGCGGCCGGAAGACCGCTGGCTGTCGCTCTCCACACAGAACGGCCAGACAATCTCGGGCGGATCGGATCTGGTCCTGGAAACCGAATCTGCGCTCTTTGACGAGCGCACCATGCCCGCGATCAACGACCACGTGACCGTCAAAGGGCGCTGGATCTTCGATTGCGGCCACGACCCCAAGACCGAAATCCACCCCATTCCCATGTTCGAAACCGATCGCGTGGTGGAGTTGCCGGACGGGATCGGCTCTACAGGACATCGCGTGAAAGTGCGGGTGGCCCGCGTCTGGATGAACAGCGACCCAGGCGCGTTCGGATACAACTTGAGCGCCTTGGGGTCCTTTACTTTCAACTTGGATTACCCACCCCCCTCCGTTAGCTCTCCACCCCAGCTTTCCAACTGGGGAAACGATCTTCTATTCTTCCGCGTGGTGGCAGGTTCTGCCAGCAATGTTGCCGTGACGGGATACACCGGCAACGGTATCCGGGTCACCATCAAACCACCTGGCGCTTCCGGGCAGCACTACTTTGAGGTGATGCTGGGGTACCTTGATCCCATGGTTCCTACCTCGGCCAGCGGCAAGTTATTCACGGTCTCTCTGGATAAGATCGACATCAAGGATGATGAAGATGGTTTTCCAAAAGGAGCGGGGGAGTGGTACTTCTTTGTTGCCATCAACAGCACCTGGAAAAAACTCTTCACAAATACTAAAGTGGATACCGGCGAATCATATTCCCTCAATCGAAACATTTACCTGCTTGGAAACGATTGGAACGAGTTGTACTTGCGCGCCATTGGGATCGAGGCCGACGACGAAGTGACCAACATTGTCAACGATTTCAACGGCGACGACATTTTGGATGGTACAGATGCCAGCTCGTCGCTTGGCACGCTGTCGAGCCTCTGTTGTGGGGTCCAGCACGCGAAGGAGACGGCGCACTGGAAACTCTATTACACATTGCACCAGGGGTACGCTGGACTCAGAGCACTGCCGGAGAACGATTCTTGGTACTGGGCCGCCCATCTGGGGGATGAGCCGAACGACGACTCCTACTTTGGCTATAACCTGGGCACCCTGCCCGTGCCCGGCGAGGGCGCGCCGGCCCACGTCACGGAGCACAGCTCCTACGTGAACCAACAGGCGTTGGTAAAGAACGGGGTCTACCTCCTTAGCAACGACGTGGACCGCTACCAATTCGCCCTGGCCGACTTCGCGGACGTTTCTTTCGGTTACTTGCCGTATGGTGTGCACGTCCACGTGGACCTGACCTACCCCTGGGCCTACTCGGGCGATACACCGCCGGACTTGGAAAACCTGATCGGGTATAAGAGCGCACGGATCAATGTCCACGGCGACTCGCCGGCGGTGACCGACCAGCAGTACACGTTGAAGGTGTATACGACCTGGCGCACACTGCCACCCGATTGGGGAGAGGACCAGGACACAATCAGTCAGTATACGGGGGTGGGCGGCCGCCTGGTGGACTTGGTCACGCCGGACCCGGACACTGTCGTGGTGACCGAGACTCTTCTGCACCGCGCCAGGCGTAGACTTACGAAAGACTGGGCCTGGCAGCATGTCAAAGGGGATTTGGATTACTACGACGTTTGGATTCCGCCGGTGAAAGAGCAACCCCCCATCCACCAACCGCCCTGTGAGTACGACACGGAAGGGATGTTGCGGCTGACAGCGTATGGCATGAGACTGCAGGTGGTGGCAAACTGGGGCACGCTCGCCCATCCGGAAATAGTTTTCTTGGCAGACCAGAATGACGCTGTAACGTTGACTAACCTGAACGGAAAATTTCCCAGCGGACATGCGTATGTTCGGGTGCAAAGCCCCACAGAGCAACGAGGCTGGTACCGTCTGCAAGCGGAATGGAACGATGCCAAGTTCTACACGCCAGTGGTTTGCTCAATCCTCAGAGCCAAGGATAAAATGTCAGACTTCGCAGCTATCAACTGGAAGTCCGTGTACTTCCCGCAGCTCGACATTCCGGATCCTTCGCCCGTGGCGAATCAGTTGTCGCTGTACAGCCTGGGCGGGTATCAGCCCGTAGGCATGGAACAATCCGGCACCCTCGACACCATCGTCTCCAGCGCCGGCGACCAGCCGGTCATTGCGCGCCTGTACGACATGAATGGTGTCTTGCTCGGCGAGGGGGTGGCATTGGGTGAAGAGAGCGCCGGCGAGACAGTGGCGGACGGGCAGGTCCCCCAGAGCCGGCTGACGGTGGGCGGCCTGTCGGCGAACGAGTACTATCTGATGCAGGTCGTGCCGGCCTTCGATGTGGGTCCCGCCGGCGTGCAGGATGTTCCCGTAGGCTTTACGCAGCAGGCAGCCATAAACTGGAGGGCAATGCCATGAAGAAGCAATTTGTGCTGCCTGCTTTGATTGCTTCTGTCCTCACCGTTGCTATCTTCATCGGCCTGTCGCTTGCCGGCAACCCGCCGGCTGCAAGCGGGAGTGCCGATGGCCGCTACGCCGGTTACGGTTGACGGTTACGCACGTCTTACATCGGCAGGTGTTGGCGCAGCCGGCGGCCCGCTTCTTCCAACGTGGGCAACTGTTTGGGGAAGGCAAAACGCACGGAATGGCGTCCCAGGCCGGACGTATGGTAAAAGCTGCTGCCGGGTACAACGGCGACGCCAACCTCGGTTGTCAGCCAACGGGCAAATTGATGGTCATCTCCGTCAAAATGGAAGGGGGAAAAGTCGGCCATGACATAGTAGGCTCCCTGCGGCGGTTGTGCCCGGAACCCTACTTCCTGCAAGGTGTCCAACATAACTTGGCGGCGGGACGTATAGTCTTCCTTCATTTGGCGGTAATAGTCTTCGCCAAAGCCCATGGCCGTGACCGCGGCGTGTTGCAGCGGCGTAGGGGCGCAGATGGTCGTGAAGTCATGGACGGTGCGCAATGCCGTGCTCCATGGCTCCTGCGCGACAACGATACCGAGTCGCCAGCCGGTGATGGCAAAGGTCTTGGACATTCCCCCAATGGTGATGGTCCGTTCGGCCATGCCGGGCAGGGTGGCCAACGGAATGTGCTCGCCGTTATCGTAGATGATGTGTTCATAGATTTCGTCGGTGATGGCCAGGGCGTCGAATTCGTGACACAGGTCGGCCACGCCTTGCAGCTCCTCCCGCGAGAAAACCCGTCCGGTGGGATTGTGGGGCGTGTTGACGATGATGGCCCGGGTGCGAGAAGTGAAAGCCCGGCGCAGGCGCTCCGCATCGAGTTGGTAGGCGGGAGGTTCCAGGGCAAAGAATACGGGTGTGCCGCCGGCGAAGAGAACGGCAGGCAGGAAGTTCTCGTGGAAAGGCTCGATGATGATCACCTCGTCACCAGGGTTCGTGATGGCCATGAGCGAGGAGACGATGCCTTCGGTCACGCCGCAGGTTACGGTGATGTGCCGGTCGGGATCGACATGCAGGTTGTAGCGCCGCTCCATCTTGGCGGCGATGGCCTGGCGCAGGGCGGGTATGCCCCAGGTGATGGCATACTGATTCTGGTCAGCGCGGATGGCCTGGATGGCAGCCTCTTTCAACGCGGGATGGGCCGGAAAGTCCGGGAATCCCTGGGAAAGGTTGATGGCTTCGTGTGCAATAGCCAGACGGGTCATCTCCCGGATGGTCGATTCGCGCATATCGTTCAGACGTGTTGCGGGCTGCATGGTTTCTCCTTGCAAAGTTGGTGGGGTGCGGCTTGGCTGTGCTACACAGTTCCAGGTTTTCTTCCAAATTCACAGGTGCCCGTACAATGCGATCAAGACGTGCATTGCCGGGCCATACTATACAAGGAAACGGGGATTCTGTCAAAACATGGCTGTGCCGCAGAGGTCAGATGACAGAGACGAGAGGCCAGATATCATGCAACTCACGGTACGACCGCACAAGTCAACCTTAAAATAGGGGAGAGTCTTTCTCAACCACAGAAATGTCTATTGACATGACAGAACACTCATGGTATAATAATATGTATGATTATTAACCACTTCTGATGTGTAATACCTGCATAATTTTAGTCTACGAAAGCGCGCGTACGCCATTTGAAGTATTGGCTGAGTTCCGATAACCGGTTTGAAGGAAGGGCACTATGAGCACGATGAAGAACTTTCGGAGACGGGGTTGGGGAAAGAGGAGTCTGAGGGTGCTCCTCCTCAGCGCTTTGATCATCACCATACTCGGAGCACTATTTCGTCGCTCTCCCCAAACAGTCTTGGCGGAGGCCCCTGCACAATCCGTTTGCACGCCGCAAAACCTCGTGGTAAATGGCGACTTCGAGCAGACAAACCAAGGCTGGACGCTATCCGATGACGCGCAATACAACACTGTGGAGGTACACAACGGCAGCCAGTCCGTGTTGATGGGCATGGGCATCCAGCCACCGGCGACGGACAGATTCCTCTACTCCTCGGCCTGGCAGCAGGTGACGATTCCGGCGGACGCGGCGACGGCCACGCTGACATTCTGGTACAAGCCATACACCGAGTCGTACATCTGGCTGGAGCGGCCGGTGCTGACGCCGGAGCAGGCGTTGCGCGTGGTTGGCGAAGGAATGCCGGCACCGGACGTGCCACCGGGGTTCGATAAATTGGCCTATACTTTTGACACGCAAATGATGTTGGTGCGGGATGCGTCGAATACGGTAACCCTGGCTACGGTGCTATATCAAAACCAGAATACGCAAACGTGGACGTTCAAGAGCTACGACATGTCTGCATTCAAAGGGCAGACGGTGACGCTCTACTTCGATGTGCTGAACAATGGCTATAGTGATGGGCGCTCCTGGATGTTCGTGGATGACGTTTC
>JAADHH010000095.1 GCA_013151955.1 Chloroflexota bacterium | reverse complement strand
CTCAGAAAATGTGGCCCCTGACGGGGCAGTTGACAAAAGGGCCGGGGACACAGATTTACACAGGCTTCGCACACAGATTTTTCTGAATGTTCTATCTCTGTTTTTCTGCGAGAATCTGTGTCCTAGAAACATCGACAATTTTTTGTCGATGTTGGCGCCGTAAGCGCCTAGTTCCATATAGCGTGTGTCTGACTGCGCTCGGCTTCGTTCAAAGGGGATTGTGTGGCGGCTTGTGTCCATCCTGTTCAGTGCTTCCGCTGTATCAGCAGCATTGTGCCGGCGTCATCGCCTCCTTGTACCGCACCACGTCAATCCCTTAATTCGTTAGACGGATGAGATACAATGTGGAACCTTGATGATCAAGATATCTACTTCAATCTCCTCGATATCCCTATTCCCTATGCGTTCACATGGGGCAGTAATGATCGAGAGAAACGGGAGAGGATTAGGGCCGCAGTGGCTCCCAAGTTCCCAATGGAGATACCATACGCGAGGTGGTGGGCATTTCGCCTCTACGTTAAGAAGGGTGGCTCCCATAGCTACGATGTCGACAACATTCCAAAGCTGATCGTCGACGCGTTCAGCGGAAAGTTGTTACGCCAAGACGGATCGCAATATCCTCAGCTTGAGATCTACGAGGACGACAAAGTCGGTAGTGTCGCAATGGTACAAGTCGGCGGCGAGGCGTTCGAGGGTGGTGACTCCACACGGATCGAGATTTTCGGACGGCGTACGTAGTTGCACGCCGGCGTCGCTAACCTCTCGTTGGCGCGAACCCTGAGGTTGGGCTTTCTCGGCTGTACGTCAAAAGCATTTTGCCAGCGACCTCTTGATTTGCTTGGAAGGGTACTGTTTGGGCGATTAGAAACCGCCTGCCTTTGCGCAAAAATAAGGTGACACGTATTTCCACACCAGAAAGGATTTCACATCATGCCGGAACCAAAGTTTTCCACACGCATCCCGGAGACGGAGGATGGACGCGTCATTTTCAACGTGCCCTTCCCCGCCGACCCGGAGGACCTGCAAAGTGTCAAGAAACTGGCCCCGATTGTTCTCAAGCAACCGTATCACGTAGATTATATCTTCTCGTTGGGTCAGGATAGCCCCTTCTTCGCCGGCCTGGCGAACAAACGACTGCTCGGCACACGCGACCCGCAGACCGGCTACACCTATAGCACACCGCGCGGCCACGACATGGCCACCGGCAACGAAACCGACTGGGTTGACCTGACGGAACGCAAGGCGACCGTCCACACCTTCACCGTCTGCCATTTCGGGTCCGAGGAGTTCTTGCCGGAGACCCCCTTCGTGCTCGCCCTCATCGCCTTCGAAGGGGCCGACACGCTCTTCCTCTCCCGCCTTCTTGGCGTGGACCCGAACGCGGCCACGGCAGACTGGATCGGTATGGAGGTGCAGCCCCGCTTCCGCCGGCTCTCCAAGTTCAAGCCGACCGATGTCTACTTCGTACCGGCATCGTCGTAGGAACTTCCGATTTTAGATTTTGGATTGTTGGGCGTATCTTCTCAAAAAGTAGGGGCGCACCCTCGCGGTCGCCCTACGGGGCAGGCGCAAGGCCGTGCCCCTACCCCAAATTATTGAGAAGATACTGTTGGGCAACATAAAACGTACCACGTGGAGCGGAGAGCGACTCCGAAATGCAGAATGCGGAACGATGAATGATGAACGGTTGGACGTGGAGCGTCGAGCGACTCTGGAACGATGAACTGTAGGAGAGAGAGAACGAGGAGCGTCGAGCGACACAACACGCGTTACGTATTACGTATTACGTATCACACCTGCCTACTGGCTGAGGAAGCGATTTTGCACATCAAAAGACCTACACGATTCGGCACACTCCTGTTCCTCTTTTTTGTGATCTCAGGTGCGGCTCTATGGGTGCCGGTCACCCACGCCGATGGTTGTGATAATGCACAGAACCTGACCTTCAACTGTGACTTCGACACCTTCAATCCGGTGCCCAACCGACCCTGGGTAGTCCCGACCGGCTGGTGGCCCTTCGTCGAAGCGGGCAGCCCGGTGATTGACCAGAGCCAGGACAGCGCATCGCCGCCGGCGCAACGCATCTGGTCGGACGGGGTGGGCTTTACCGCCGGCCTGTACCAGACGGTGCAGGGCATCACCCCCGGCGCGACGTACGAAGCGGTCCTCTACTGGGCCCCCTACAGCTCGAACGGGGATGACAGCATCGAACGAAAAGTCGGCATAGACCCCACCGGTGGCACCGACCCGCGTTCGCCAAACATCGTGTGGAGCCCCGGCCTGTGGCGATTCAAGCGGCTCACCGACAAAGACTTGCGGGTGCAGGCCGTGGCACAGTCCGGCACAGTGACGGTGTTCGTGCGCGTACACAACCCCATCACGCACGGACGGGACCAAGTGTTCCTCGACGGCGTCACACTGATCAAGATCGCCGACCCCGCGCCGGCGACCGCCACCCCCATCCCGCCAACGCCGACATGGACACCGGTCCCGCCGACGGCAACGCCGACGCCCAGCCCGTCTGCGACACCCACCGCAACGGCCACGACGACCCCATCGGCGACGCCGACGAACACCGCGACCGTCACTCCGTCGCCCACGGCCACCCCGTCGGCGATCCCCACGGTAACGCCGACACCGACTGCAACGGCCACGCCAACCCCTGTGCCGTTGCTGACGCGCTTAGCCGAAAGTGGTGGCGGGACGCTGCCCTGGCTTCTGACAAGCGCTTTCTTTGTGAGCCTTGTGACTATCGTGATCTGGCAGCGCAGGCGCCATCGTAACCGGTAGCACGGTGCCCACACAGCTCACTCGCAAGGCCCGTTTTTTGGCAGCAGGAGACCTATCGTTCGCTACTCAAAATATAAGGAGGTTACACTATGATTCACATTTCGCGAGCAAGAGCAGTCCTATGGGGTGTCGCCATTTTGCTTTTGCTGGGATTTGCCTGGCAATGGACATCTTCGGCACGCGCCTCTCTGGGAAACACGGGAATTCCCGTTCGCTGTAGTGCCAGTTCCTTTGCCGAATCCACTACAAAGACACTTAAGTGCTATGCTGCAGATGGCACCCTGTTTACAAATAGCGACGAACGTGTGCCAACCGGCTACTACCTCCTGGTCACGGACATTATTTTGGTCCCGGATGGAGGCTCGGATGCCTCTGCAGTGATCAGCGCAGACCTCATGGCCAAGAACCCGTCAAACCAGTTCATGAGGCTTCGCAATACGAACAATGCTATGCAGCCTTTGCACTTTACGTCGCCCTATTTTGTGCTGAAAGCCGGCCAGTATCTAACCGCATCCAATGCCTGGTTCAGCCAGGAGTGGATTTACGTGTACGCATCCGGGCTGCTGGTGCAAAATGTGAGCTACTTGCCTATCACTGTTCGGTAATATTCGTGCAGGCAAAAGATGAACCACAGATTTCACGGATGACACGGATTGAAAAACGAAGGATTATCTGAGAAGTCTGTGCAATCTGTGGTAAGCCTTTTTGGCTCCAGCTTGTCCGGGTTAGGAGGTATTCAAAATGAAAATAGACACCGGTGTCATGCTTCAACACCTGGGTGACATTTCGGCCGTGGCCCGGCAGTCAGAAGAAGTGGGATTCGACGGTCTGTGGACTTCGGAAACGAGCCACGACCCTTTCTTGCCGCTGGCCCTGGCCGCCGCACAAACAGAACGCATCGAGCTGGGCACGGCCATCGCCGTGGCCTTCCCGCGCAGCCCCATGGTGCTGGCCCAAACAGCCTGGGACCTGGCCGACCTTTCCGGCGGGCGGTTCATCCTGGGACTGGGCACGCAGGTGAAGGCGCACATCGAACGACGATTCGGCGTGACCTGGGAATCGCCGGCACCGAAGCTGCGCGAAATCATCCTCGCCTTGCGGGCCATCTGGGATTGTTGGCAAAACGGCACGCGGCTGAACTTTCGGGGGCAATTTTTCAAGCTGACCTTGATGACCCCCTTCTTCGACCCTGGCCCCATCGCCCATCCGCACATCCCGATTTTCATCGCCGGCGTGAACCCGTACCTCTGCCGGCTGGCCGGCGAGCTGTGCGACGGGTTCCACGTCCATCCGTTCCACACCACCCGCTACCTGCGCGAGCGCATCCTGCCCAACATCGAGGCCGGCTTGCAGAAGAGTGGCCGCACACGGCCGGACATCCAACTGGCCAGCGCCGCCTTCGTGGTCACCGGCCGGAATGACACAGAAATGGAACAGGCCAAACGAGCGGTACGGGAGCAGATTGCCTTCTATGCCTCCACGCCTTCCTACCGGCCGGTCATGGAAGTACACGGCTGGGGCGACGTCGGCCAGGAACTTTCGCACCTGGCCGCGCGAAAACGGTGGGCAGACATGCCCGCCCTGATCGGCGACGAAATGCTGGAAACCTTCGCCGTCATCGCCCCGCCGGACGAGCTTGCCGCTGCCGTGCGTACCCGTTACGACGGATTGTTGGACCGCGTGATGTACTACCACCTCGGCCCGCCCCTCGCCTTCGACGACGACGCCTGGCGCAACACCGTGCGCGTGTTTCACCGGTAGAGCGGGGAGCGGAGAGCGTCGGGCGACAGATCACGCATTACGTTTTACGTGACACGCGACACTTGACACCCGACATCTGACATCTGGCGACCGACGACTGACGACTGGCATCTGACCAGAAAGGCAATAACCATGAGTAAATTTCAACACTGGATCTACCGGCTCTTCTACCTGCGCAAGCCTCCGTGGGACACCGGCGTCACCCCACCGGAGGTGACCCGGCGGATCGAATCGGGCGAAATTCCGCCGGGGCGCGCGCTGGACCTGGGCTGCGGGACGGGGACGAACGCGATCTACCTGGCGCAGCACGGTTTCCAGGTCGTGGGCATTGACTTCGTGCCCCGCGCCATCGAGCAGGCACGGCAGAAAGCAGCGCAGGCCGGCGTGGACGTCGCATTCCATGTCGGTGACGTGAGCGACATCTCCTTCCTGGGCGATGTGCAATTCGACCTGGTGCTGGACATCGGCTGCTTCCACAGCATCACCGAGAGCAGCCGCCCGGCTTATGCACGCGGGCTTGGCGAACACACGCGACCGGGCGCACGCTACCTGCTCTACGCCTTCCAGCCACGGCGCTTCTTTCTCCGGCAGCGCATGGGGCTGACCCGCGACGAGGTGGAGACGCTGTTCGAGCGGTGGTTTCAGATTCGTCAGGTGGAAGGGGGCACAGACCCGACGGGGGGCGGCTCCGCCTGGTACGACCTGGAACGCAGTGGGGCGTAACGCGCCGGGGGGGATGAACAGGTAGGCAGAACGGGGCGGCGGGCGCTGTTTCACGCTGAAGCAATACAAGCTCTCTCGCCGTCCCGCTGGGTGAGCGACAAGAGGCGCTCGCCCAGCACGGCCCGCTCTGTAGAAGTTTTCAGCGCATCACTGCCGGCAGATAGATGTGTCCGGGGATGCTGGACGTCATCATCAAAAGCTGCGCCTGTTGCACAGCAGCCATCTGCTCGTTAAAGGAGGCCGCGTCCAGCACGCGGATGGTTCCCGTGTAGCCGTAGTTCCGGCCCAGGAAATCTTGGTAGCTGAACTGCAACGTGTGGTTGCCCTGAGAAAAGGTGCTATTCAGCGTATCGCTGGTACTCCAGAGAAGGTTGTCCACGCGCCATTGGAAGTTCGTGATCGCAAAACTGGTCGCCCCGCGTTGGGTCCAGGTAGCGCGCAGAACGACAGGCTCACCCGTCTTCACGACCGTTTTGCCGGTGAACTCGGCCACCCGCACATCCTCGGGATACATGATGTGCAGAGCCAGCTTGTCGTAGGCTGTGAAGCCGTCGTTGCTGTAATTGGTGCCCGTTTGCCCGCTGCATTGCGGTACCTCATCCGGCCAGAACCGGTAGTGCATAACCGAGTTCTTATCGTACGGCGTGATGAAGCCTGTCGTTGCGGTGTGATACCCATCGGCGCTCGACGGGACGCAGTGGGCGTTTTCGTCCACCCGTACGTGTTCGTGCGACAACCCAAAGGCGTGGCCAGATTCGTGCAGGGTGTGATTGAGCCAGGGCGTACCGGTGTGAACACCGGGCTTCCCCACGGTCATGTCCGTGTCGTCGTCCCCCAGTTTCATGTTGTATTGGCACGGACGGTTGGCGGCCAAATCGTTGGGTGAACCCGACCAGCTCGACCCCACCAGGGGCACCGTGCAACCTACGCCGGGGACCATGCCGGGCGGATCCACCGGCACATTTGTCTTCCACAGAGCAATACGAATGTCGCCATCGTAGTAGTTCTGGCTATTGACCCAGGTGGGCGCGGGACAAGCCAGTTTCTGGATATTCCCTCCCGATGCGGCGGCGTCCCGGATCGGCGTGCCATCAATGGTCAGGAGGCGGATATTGGCGGCGTATTCGAACTGTTGCAGATGGCCGACGATCTCCCGCACCCGGTCGGTACGCACATCCACGGCATTCCCGGCGAAGCATACGGCAGTGTTCTTGCCGCGCACGCCTTGAAACCAGTACAGGGAAGCCTGCGCCGGCGGCGAACTGAAGATCACTTGCCCCACCATCCAGCCCGCAATCAGAGCCAGCAATAGGAATAGCATATATGGGGGCTTACGTTTGCCATTCATAGCGCCCTCACTTGACTTCTAGCGCCTGCAACAGGCGACAATCGCTGGCGGCGCAGCCGATGGGTGGGCCGCTCGTCGTGTCGCTGGGGTCGTACAGAATCACGAGTGTCCTGCCGGTCACCAGGGCTGAGTTCAACACACTCAGCACCCGAGCTGCCCCTGCGGCATCACTCGTGGGATAGGCAAAGTACCAGATGCCGCTGATCCCTGCTGCGCACTTCACGTGTATACGTGTGGCAAACACGGCAACCCTTGCCGGCGTGCAATCCCCCCAAGTCAAAGCAGGCGAGACGACGTTGGCAGGGGTATTGTTGCCGCCGGGGCTTTGGACAACCGATACGGGATTGGCGACGATCTGGGGAGAGACAGCGGCGCTGCGGCTGGCTTGTGTTACCCAGGCACCGAAGAGTCCAATCAGAAACGTCATTACCAGGGCGATCGCCCCCTTGGTCAGTGTTGAGCGGAACATGGCATAAACCTCCTCTTAAAATTCAGGGTAGGGGCACGGCCTTACGCTTGCCCCGCAGGGCGACCGCCCCGCAGGGCAACCGCCAGGGTACGCCCCTACTTTTTGAGAAAACGCGCGAACAGCAACAAAAAGCTATTGCTGTTTCTGTGGGACACGGATAAAACATTCAGAAAAATCTGTGTGCGCAGCCTGCCTGCTGCAAGCAGGCCTGTTATGAATCTGTGTTCCCCGTCCTTACGGTTGCCTACGGATTTGTTTGCGGGTAACTCTTTGCGTCCCCCTGAGACGATGGACAGCCCGTTTTCAAGGTGATAAAATCATTCATGTCGCGCAATGAAGCGAAATAGAGTTGCTGGCCGGAGGGCACGTGTTGCACCGATCCGCGCCAGCCGGAAGTCGCGTTCTTCCGGTCCGCTTCCTCCCAAATACGGACGATGAAAAGGTGTCCTTGACGAAGTGTAGTCTCATCCATCCTGTGTACCCAAAGAAGTCATGCAGGGAGCGGTTTCACCATTTTGCACCTCCGGAAAAAGGAATTGACGACGAGGTGCATGGTCATTCTACACTACGAGCGTCCAAAAAACGTCCAATTTGGCGTCGAGCGTGGGGCGGGCTGTGTAGTGGGAGCGTGTGTTTTCACGTTAGAACGTTGACACGTTTCACGCCCCCTCTCTCCCTGCTCTTCATCCCCCTACTTCTTACTCCCGACTCCATACTCCATTCATCGTGCATCATTCTGCATTCATCATTACTGCCGTCGCACCCCGCTCCACGCGGCACGTACTACGCTATGGCCAGCGACCGTTTTCGTGGGCGTCCAGCAACTGACGGTTGAAGGGCAGGGAGAGGAAGGCGGCCCGGCTTTCCGGGTCGGGGATGGCAGTGGCTCGTTCCTGGAGGATGGCGCAGGCCCGGGCCAACAGTTCGCCGCTGCGCTGGCGCTGTCCCAGGGCGCGATAGGTCTGCGCTGCGGCCCACAACACCAGTTGGGGATCGTAGATGGTGTCGCCTTTGGCTGCGTAAAGTTCCAACAATTCGTCCGTCACGCGCCGCGCCTGGTTTGTTTCTCCGGCACGCAGACACGCGATGGCTAGGATAGCAAAGTCTGTGGCGGAATCGGTGGGGGAAAGGTGCTGCTGGCGTCGCAGGTCCAGCGCTTCGTGCAGGTGGGCGATTGCCTGGTCCAGTTTGCCGAGCTTCAATTCAGCATCGCCCAAATTGCCCAGGGCGGCCGCTTCGAAAAGGGGGATTTGGATCTCTCGTGCCAGGGAGCGGGCGGTGTGGGCATATTCCTCGGCCAAAGAGTGGTCTTCCTGGTAGATGGCCACTGCACTGAGATTGATGGCACAGCTTGCCATACCACGGCGGTCGTGCATGGCGGTGAACAGCGTGTTTGCCTGTTGAATGCTATTCATTGCCTCGGCATAGCGGCCCAAGGTGTTGGCCAACATTCCCCGGTTGAGCAACACCGCCGCCTGTCCCTGACGTTTGTTCAGGTCGGCGTAAAGCGCTGCTGCCTTCTCGTAATGATCCAGCGCCGGCGAGACCTGGAATTGTCGTGCCAGAGTTGCTCCCAGGCGGGCATGCGCGCCGGCCTCCCCTTCGCGGTCACCGATTGTACGACACAAGGCCAGCATCTGGTCGGCCAGCGTCCGGCTGGTGTCGAAATCCCGGTGCATGAAGGCGGCCCGAGCGGCGGTCTTCAGCGTTTTGATCAGCAATGCCTGATCGCCCTGCGCTTCGACCAGCGTATTGGCCTGTTTCAGGAGGTCGCCGGCCCGCTCAAAACGTGCCTGGTGGACCGCGATCTCGGCCAGCAGGCACAGGCAAGTCACTTCTCCCCGGATATCGTTCGTGGACCGGTAAAGAGAAAGGGCTTCCTCCAGCAGCGCATGGGACGAGTCATAGCGGCTGAGCAGCAGATGGTGAGTGGCTTCACTCTGTAGGGCTTGCACCTGCCAGGCGACCTGGTCGGTGGCCACGGCCCTTTGCTTTAGCGCGGCTACCAGTTTCCCTTCTGCTTCCCGGTCGCCCAGCACTCGGCGAAAGCGAATTTGGCGACAAAGGAGGTCGCAGGCGCGGTCATCCTCGCGCAGTCCACGGGCCAGGGCAGCGAGCTCCGTTAAGCCGGTCTCCTGGGCGGCGCGCTCCCCTCGCCGGTGGTGAATGTCCTCTTGCAGGGCCAGGAGATCAAAGCGCAGGTGGGGATCAGATGCCAACTTCAGGCCACGACCGAGGGCGGCCAGGGCTTCTTCATCTGCGGTAACCTGCAGAGCGCGGCGAGCGGCTCGCAAATAGGCGGCAGCAGCCTGTTCCGGCTCGCCGCCCCGGTCGAAGTGTAGGGCCAATGCGGCCGCCAGATCGTCCACCCGCCCCGGGTTCAGGCCGGCAATGACATGGGCTACCCGCCGGTGGCGACGTTGGCGTCTGTGGGCTGGTATGTTCTCGTAAAGCGTAGCCTGAATCAGGTGGTGAGTGAAGGCATAGTCAAAGCTGCCACCGCCGGCTGCCTCCCGCACTAGGTGATAGTCCATGAGCACATCCAGGGCATCCAGCACCTTACTCTCATCCCAGCCGCTGACTTCGCACAGCATGTCTATGTCGAAGGCCGGACCGATCACCGCGGCCACCTCCGCCACAACTCCCGATGTTTTATCGAGCCGGCCGGCGCGGCCGGCAATGGTGTCTCGCACATTGGTGGGGACGATGGGCGACACCTGTGTCTGCACGTGCCAGCGCCCTCCCTCGACGCGAATATCGCCGGCTTCCATCCGGTCCCGGATGAGTTCCAGCAGGAAGAAGGGGTTTCCCTCGCTGGCGGTGTACAGTTGGCCGGCCAGGGTGGTCGCGTCTTCGCCCAATCCCGAAATCTCTGCCACCAGGTTCTGAACAGTTCGGGATCCCATACGGCCCAGGGATAGGTGGGTAATGAGGTTGTCGGTCCGCAGGCGGCGACGCAGCCCGCGCAGCGGGTGGGCACTGAAGGTCTCCTCCTGGCGATAAGCAGCCAGAATCAACAGCCGCTGGCGAGGAAGGCGGCGGCTGAGGAATTCGAGCAAGCCGGCTGTCCCGGCACCGGACCAATGCAGGTCGTCCAGGGCCAGGACGAGCGGTCGCGGTTGGGCCAGTCCTTCCAGGCAATGGGCGATACCGGCGAAGAGACGGTCACGGGCACGGTCGGGATCGAGTGGGGGGAGCATAGGGAGAGGCATGTCTGCGCCGAGCCGTCGCGAGCGGATTTCAGGGATCAGCTCGGCCACGGCAGCCAACCACAGTGGCTCGATTTCCAGGGCTGCCAGCATGGGCAGGGCGCTGCGCAATGCCCGCATGACGGCCTGGTACGGGGTAGCCTCCACAGCGTGGGCGCTGCCCCAAAGCACCCGACCGCCCTGATCTTGCGCCAGGCGGGTGAATTCTTCCATCAGGCGGGTCTTCCCCACACCCGCTTCCCCGCCGATCAGCAGCAGCCGGCCCTGGCCATGGGCAGCGCGAGTCCACCAGTCGTTGATCGTTCTAAGCTCGCTCTCTCTGCCCACGAAAGGGAGGATGTGCAGGGGTTGTTTGGCAGCCGGCGGGGGAGCGTTTTTCCCTGTGCGGGTCAGGCCGGGGAGGGCCCGGTTGCGCAGGATGGCCTCGTACAGGGCAATTGTCTCCGGCATGGGGTCAACGCCCAACTCGGCGCGCAAGTGCGTCAGGAACAGATCGTATTCATGGAGCGCGCCGGCCCGGTCGCCGGCTTCATAGCGCAGGGCTACCAGCAGGCGGAGGGCATCTTCCCGCAGGGGATCGTGGGCCAGCAGGCTGGTGCTGTAGGCGATGGCGGTAGGGTAGTCACGGCGGGCACGATGATGGCGGATCAGGTGGTCCAGGTCGGCGAAATAGAGGCTGCGCAGGCGTTCACGGTGGTAGAAGAGCCAGTCGTCGTATTGGTCTGCCAGCAGGTCGTCTTTGTAGAGTTCGACGGCCTGAGCGACCGTCGCCGGGTTGGCGCTGAGGCGTTCGAACTCGGCCACGTCCAGCCAATAGTCTCCCCTCGGGTTCCAGCGCACGGTTTGGGCGTCGGTCAGCAGCCAGGGGCGACCATCTACTGCGGGGGGGAGGGCACGCTTCAGATGGTGCAGGTGGCGGCGCAGATTGGCGCGGGCCACATCTTCCGGCACATCGGGCCAGAGGGTGAAGGCCAGTGTTTGCCGCGCGACGACGCGCTCCCTGTGCAGCAACAGGTGGGCCCATAGGGGAATCGTTTTTGGGGGGAACTTTAGCCGCAGACGTTTCCCTTCATAGACCGCTTGCAGGCGTCCAAAAAGAAAAATCTGGTTTCTTATTCCGCGTGCCCCCTTTCATCTGATCCTTGACTCTCTTATTTCGTATCTTCTCAAAAAGTAGGGGCGATCCCTTGCGGTCGCCCTACGGGGCAGCGGTCGCCCTACGGGGCAGGCGCAAGGCCATGCCCCTACCACGGATTATTGAGATGATACCTTATTTCCCTGCAAACGAGTCGAGATGTTGGACACAGATTGTCGCAGATGAACGCGGATAAATCTCCTTTTGATCTGTGCAAATCTGTGTGAACCTGTGTCCTGCAAACTTGTCGGTTTGAGGCGCAGATTCGCATGGAAGACGCGCTCCACCTCTATCATACACTGGTTCAGGTGTGATGTCAATACGGCCTATTCAATCATTCGGCGGGGTGCCCGTCAAAGTTTCGCGTCTGGAGAGCCCCCCCCACTCGCGGCGGATTGTCATCCGCCGCCGCGATGGACGCGGACTGTCGTCCGCTGTGAGCAAGCAAGGCAAGGGGAGATGACGATCATTTGACATCGGCCACACTCTGGCATAAAATGGAGCAGGGGAAAAGGGAATTCAACGCGCACGGGTTACTACTGCTCAGGCCGCCTTGCCGTGACGGGCCTTGCCTGAGCAGTAAGGCGCACGGTTTCGTGGAGGGCGGAGGGGCCATGGCCTGGTATGCACCACAGCGTGTCAAGATGAAAGATGGTTGCCGGGCGACTCTGCGCCCTGCTCGCGAGGAGGAAGCAGGGGAGTTGCTCACGCTGGTGAATGAAGTCGCGGCAGAAGGAATCTATATCGGTACAGAAAAACTCCTCCTTGGCCTGGACGAGGAGCGCCAATTCATTCGTGACGCCCTTGAGAATCCCCGCAAGCTCCTGATCGTGGCGGAAGCCGGCGGCAAAATCGTCGCCATTAGCAGTATCTTTGCCGGATCCTTTGGCCTGAAAGACCGCCACGTAGGCACACTGGGTATGCTCGTCGCCAAACCCTATCGCGAGTTGGGACTGGGCACGACGATGATGACGTACCTTTTGGCTTGGGCCCGTGCTGTCGGCCTGGAGAAGGTAGACCTGGAGGTCTTCTCGACCAATCAGCGGGCGATCAACCTCTATCGCAAGTTTGGTTTTATCGAGGAAGGCCGGCGGCGACGCGCTTTCCGGCTGCTCGACCGGTACGCGGATGATGTCATGATGGGCTTGTTCTTGGCGACGCCAAAGGGGGGATGACATTGTGATTGGGGTAACGGCCAGCGTATTTCAGATTCCAATGGTGGGGTGGTTCGGCGCTGCTTTTTCCACACATGGGTTGATCGAAATGACCTTGCCTGCCGCAAGCGAGGCCGAATCATGGGAGCGCTTGCGGCGCAGCCGTACATACAGATACCCTCCTCCCACCGACTTTCTTGACTTGCTCGTCAGCGAGATGGAGCAATATTTCAGGGGGACGCTGCGCGAATTTACGACTTCGTTGGATGTATCGGCCCACACGCCGTTTCGCCAGAAGGTATGGGAAATCGATTGCCAGATTCCCTACGGCCAAACTCGCACTTACGGATGGGTAGCCGGCCAGCTCGACAAACCGCGTGCTGCCCGGGCCGTTGGCGGTGCGCTCGCGGCCAATCCGATTCCCATTGTCATACCCTGCCACCGCGTAGTGGCGAAGGACGGTGGGCTGTGTGGCTATGCCGGCGGCATTCAGGTGAAAGCGGACCTCTTGGCTCTGGAGCGCGGCCAACCACGGCTCTTTGCCTGGTGGCAGGCCGGGATGTGAGGTGTAGTCAGCGGGCGGTGATCAGCACCTGGGCGTTGTTCGGTGCGCCCCACCCGCGACCCCGGCTTGTTGCAAAATCAATGGCCCTACAGTATAATGAGAGCATGTCCGAAAGATTACAGAAAGTCATGGCCCAAGCGGGTATTGCCTCCCGCCGTCGCTGCGAAGAACTGATTACCGGTGGGCGGGTGCGTGTCAATGGTGTGGTGGTGCGTGAGCTGGGTACAAAAGTGGACCCGGCACGCGACAAAATCCTGGTAAACGGGCAAGAGATTACACAACCCGCGCGATTCACCTACGTCATGCTCTATAAACCGCGTGGCATTATCAGCGATGAGGGGGAACCGACCGGCAAGCCGACGGCACTCAGCCTGGTGGACTTGCCGGAGCGACTCTTTCCGGTCGGCAGGCTGGACCTGAACAGCGAGGGCCTGCTGCTGCTCACCAACGATGGGCTCCTGGCACACCGCCTCACGCATCCCCGCTACGGTCATGCGAAAGAATACCGCGTGCTCGTTCAAGGACGACCGGGCAAGCGCGCCATCGAGCAATTGTGCCGGGGGGTCAACATCGGGGGCAAGATGACTCGTCCGGCCAAAGTGTGGGTCGAACGTGTCGAAAAGGGGAACACCTGGCTGCGCTTCGTACTTCGCGAAGGGCGCAAGCGGCAAATTCGCCACATGGTCGCCCACGTCGGACACCCCGCCTTGCGAATCATCCGCATTCGCCTGGGGCCTTTGACAATCGGCAACCTGCCCGCCGGCACATGGCGGCATCTGACCCGCCAAGAGGTGCGCGACCTGCGTATGTCCGCAAAGCGGAAACCGCGAAAGCGACCGGAAGCAGACAAGCATGGGTAACGACAAACCGGCATCGCCAAAATCACAAGCCAATGTCGCCCTGTTTCGGGGGAATGGGCGCTACGAAAATGTGCGGCAAGCGCTCGCCGCCATTTCCGCGGACGTAGACCTTTCGGCCGTACGCTCCCTGCTCATCAAGCCGAATTTCGTCGTCGCCGACCGCCCGCTGGCCAGCACCCACGCGGACGCCGTGCGCGCCCTGCTCGACTTCGTCCGTGCGCGCTACAGCGGCCCTCTGATCATCGGCGAGGGTTCCGCCTCCTCAGACGTTGGCCGCGCTTTCGATTATTACGGTTATACCGCGCTCGCCCAGGAATACGACGCCGATCTCATCAACCTGAATGATGATGAAGGGGTGGAGGTGACCGCCTATCGCTGGAACCTGCGCCCACAGACATTGCATCTGTCCAAAATCGCCGTCAGCGCTGATTTTCGGATATCCATCGGCCCACCGAAGACCCACGACACAGTCATTGTCACCCTTTCGCTGAAGAACATGATCATGGGCAGCTTGCTCAGCCGGTTGGGCATCACCGAGAATCACGCAAACGCGCGTCGCCATGACCGCATGTCCCGGCTGCTGTTCCGCCTCAATGCCCTTGCCGGGCCTTACTTGAACCGGTGGACGCTCTTTTTGGGTATGCGCACGGCGTATTACGGGCTGCTCCTGGGTTCACGAAGCGACAAGGCCGCTATGCACCAAGGATTCGGGGTCATGAATCTAAACCTGGCCTGCCTGGCACCTCACGTCTATCCCCATTTGAGCGTGATTGACGGTTTCCAGGGCATGGAAGGAGAAGGGCCGGCCGATGGACAGGCCGTAGATTGGCGCATCGCTGTGGCCAGCCGCGACTGGTTGGCAGCAGACGCGCTGACGAGCCATTTGATGGGCTATGATCCGCATGAAATAGGGTATTTGCAGTATTGCATGGCGATGGGAATGGGAGTGGGGGATGTCGCACGGATGAACATCCTGGGCAACGTGCGGCCGGAGGATGTCCGCCGCCGCTTTGCTCCACATCCCACCTACCGCTGGCAACGTCGCTGGCATCTGCGCGATGCGTTTGCGCACTTGCCCGCATAACGAAAGTATCTACGCATTGTCCGAGACTTCGCTCAGAAAATGTGGCCCCTGACGGGGCAGTTGACAAAAGGACAGGGGACACAGATTTACACGGGCTTCGCACACAGATTTTTCTGAAAGTTTTATCTCTGTTTTTCTGTGAGAATCTGTGTCCTACAGAAACATCGACAAAAAGTTGTCGATCTTGACGCCCTAAGCGCCTATCATCTCAATAACTTGGGGAGCGCCCCCCGGGCCTCAATTCTGGGGGGAGCACATTCCCCCAAAATATTGAGAAGATACGAAAGTATCAAATCAAGGGGAGACATGAAACAAGAACAAAGACCACGTGTACGGTTTGCACCCAGTCCCACCGGCTATCTCCACGTGGGCGGTGCCCGCTCGGCACTGTTCAACTGGCTCTTTGCCCGGCACTACGGCGGGCAGTTCATCCTCCGTATCGAGGATACCGACCGCACACGCTACCAGGAGGATGCGTTGGACGACCTGCTGAGTGGCTTGCGTTGGCTGGGCCTCGATTGGGATGAAGGCCCGGAAGCCGGTGGCCCCTACGGTCCCTACTTCCAGTCTGAGAGGACGGATATCTATCGCCGATACGCCGAACAACTGATTGCGGAGGGCCATGCCTATAAATGCTTCTGCTCTCCCGACCGCCTGGCCCAAATGCGAAAAGAACGGCAGGCACGCAAAGAACCGGCCGGCTACGACCGCCGCTGTCGCGGGCTGACAGCGCAGCAAAGACGGGACCGCGAAGCGCGGGGAGAGACAGCAGTCGTACGCTTCAAAATGCCGCTGGAAGGGGAAACTCGATTCCACGACCAGATCAGGGGGGACATCGTCGTGCAGAATGAGACGCTCGATGATTTTGTGCTGCTCAAAACGGACCGCTTTCCGACCTACCACCTGGCCAACGTCGTGGATGATCATTTGATGGCCATCACGCACGTCCTGCGTGCCGATGAATGGTTGCCCAGCGTGCCCAAACATGTGCAACTCTACGCAGCGTTTGGGTGGACGCCGCCCCTCTTCGCGCATCTGCCGATCATTTTGGACCCCTCCGGCAAAGGGAAAATGAGCAAACGCAAGAAACTGGCCGGCAATCGCGAAGCTTACGTCCATCTGAAAGATTTTCGCGCCGCAGGATACCTGCCGGAGGCCCTGTTCAACTTCCTGGCCCTGATCGGTTGGAGCTACGACGATCACACGGAGATCATCACCCGCCAACAACTGATCGATCATTTTGACCTGGACCAGGTGAAGCCATCCGCCGCTGCCTTCTCCTATGAAAAGCTTGATTGGATGAATGGTCAGTACATCCGCACGATGCCCGTGGATGATTTGGCGGCCCGCCTGCTCCCTGTTCTGCGCGACGCGGGACTATCCCCGGATATGGATACCTTGCGCGCGTTGGTACCACTCATTCGGGTGCGCATCAAGCGTCTGCCCGACGCCGTTGACTTGGTTGACAGTTTCTTCGTCCCGGAAGTCCACCCTACCCCCCACGATCTGGTCGGCAAGAAACAGACCGTGGATCAAACCCGGCAACTGCTGGATTTGGCCTACCAAACGCTTGCTTCTCTCCCCACCTTTGCGGAGACCGACGTGGAAACAGCCTTGCGGGCCGTCGTTACCGGAAGGCAGCTCAAGCCCAACGCCTTTTTTGGCCCAATTCGCGTGGCCGTCACCGGCAAGAAGGTGTCGCCCCCCCTCTTTGGCACGATTCACATATTGGGGAGGGAACGGGTGTTGCAACGCTTGCAAGCAGCCATCACACTGCTGCAAGAGTGACCTGCGAGGAGGGGCGTGGAGCGTGGAGCGGCGGAAGCCCCCCCGGCCCCCCAATTCTGGGGGGAGTCGGATGGTTCCCCCCAGGATTGGGGGGGTAGGGGGGCCAGAGGGACGAACCCGCCCTGGAATGGGGATTCAAGGGCTACATGATATGACATCTGACATCTGGCTACTGACGACTGACAACTGACATCTGGTTTTCAAAGCAGTGACAAAATTTCGTCGATGTTGACGCCCTAAGCGCCTATTTACTTTTGGCAAGAAATTTGGTATAATTTAGCGGATGGAATAAATGTTGACCTCCATTGTGTACGCCTACTTTGCAGGACAATCACCCAGGGGCGGAAAGCGGAACGAATCTCTCTCTGCGATTCGCCGAAAAGGCCGAATGGAGCATGAACGCGAAGTCCCCTCGGAAGGTAACCGTATCGCAGGATAAGATGAAGGCCTATCTCACCCTGCCGCGTTCTCTTGATGGGGAACCCTATCCTTACACCGTGGACGATGTCTACGAAGCACTGGGCCAGGCATCCGTGGAAGGTGGCGTGCTTCTGGACAAAATTGATGAAATCATCGCCGGCCAGCGCTACGTGAACCGCGAGTTGGTCGCCGAGGGGCAACCGGCCATCCACGGTACCGACGCGCAAATTGAACTTCTTGTGGATTTGCCGGAGGCGGGAAGACCTCAAGAGAAAGAGAGTGGTCGCGTAGATTATCGTAACTTGGGACTGGTGATCAACGTCAGCGCAGGGCAGTCGCTGGCACGCAAGATTCCTCCGACACAAGGGACACCGGGGTTCAATGTGTTGGGACGTCCCCTTCCGGCACACAATGGCCGTGATGTACCCTTGCCAACAGGGCATGGCACACAATTGTCCGAGGCAGACCCCTTGGAGTTGATTGCGTCCATCAACGGGCAATTGCACATCCGCGACTACGGAAAAACTGTGCGCCTTTCCGTAGAGCAGACCTTCACTGTCAATGGGGATGTAGATTTCTCTACAGGCAATCTCGATGTCGATGGTCAGGTGATCATTCATGGCAATGTACGCAGCGGGTTCAAGGTCAAAGCAACCGGGGACATAACTGTGCACGGATTCCTGGAGGATGCCGCGCTGGAGAGCGACAGTGATGTGTACGTCAAAAAGGGCGTGGTCAGTGGGCCCAATCGAGCAAATATCGTGGCCCAGGGGGACGTACATCTACAGTTCGCGGACCGCACGAACGTCGCCGCAGGAGGCAATGTTTACGTGGAACGCGAAGCTGTGCGCTGCCATTTCCAGGCTGAGGATTCCATCATCGTCGGATCCGAGGACACACAAAGGGGGGACATCGTTGCCGGTACTATGGTCGCCGGCAACGATATCAACGTGGTCAACGTGGGGTCGCGACGAGGAGCGGTTACCCGTCTGCGCGTGGGAGAGAAACCGTCTCGTGCCCGGAAGCGCAGAGAAAGCCAAAAGCGACTGGACGCAGATATCAAGAATCTGCAACAAGTCAACGCACAAATCTCCATCCTGGAAGGACTGAAAGACGACTTTGGCCAATTGCCCGCCGACCGAGCCGATCTGCTCTCCCGGTTGGAGGGTGTTCAAGCCATTCTGAATGAAGAGGCCGAAGAATTGCGGAAGCAGTTGGAAGACATGGCGCAAGACCGGGAGAAAGGCAAACCACGTGTCATCGTATATGGCCACCTCGCGGCCTGGACAGAAATCATCATCAAAGACCAGATGCGCATGTTTACCGGTGCGCTGGAACATGTGCTGATTGATCTTACAGACGACGACGGCTCCGTGGTTGCCACGGCCTTACCGTAGAAGCCAAATCCGGCAAAGTAAGCAAGCGTAAATAATAAGTTCCCCCAGAAGTTCAGAAGTTCAACTTCTGGGAGAAGTTGAACTTCTGGGAGAAAACTTCTAAAATTGATTGAGGAGACAGGTATGAACGTAGACATAATTTTGACCGGCGGCACGGTCGTGACGATGAATCCCGCCAGAGACGTATTCGAAAACGGGGCAATTGCGATCCTGGCAGAAAACATCGTTGCCGTAGGGCCGGCCGGGGAAATCGCTGCGGCCCATCATGCCGACACCGTGGTAGATTGTGCCGGGCAGACCATCATCCCCGGCCTGATCAACGCACACACCCACGTGCCGATGAGTTTGCTCCGGGGACTGGCTGATGACCGCCAACTGGATGTGTGGCTCTACGGGTACATGCTGCCGGTCGAACGGGCCTTCGTTTGCGAAGCGTTCTGTCGCCTGGGCACGCTGCTGTCCTGCGCCGAAATGATACGTGGCGGCACAACCTGCTTTGTGGACATGTACTACTTTGAGGGAGCCGTGGCCCAAGCGGCTGCCGAGGCCGGCATGAGGGCGATTTGCGGCGAGACCATCATGAATTGGTCCACCCCCGACGCGGAGAGTTACGATGAGAGCCTGGCCTACTGCGAAGAGATGATCAAGGAATGGAAAGACCATCCCCTCATCGTGCCGGCTGTTGCCCCTCATGCACCCTATAGCTGCACCGCGGAAGTCCTGCAACTGACTCGCCAACTGGCCCTCCGCTATGATGTCCCCTTGATCATCCATCTGTCGGAGACGCGCCGGGAAGTGGAGGAGACCCAGTCGGAGCACGACCTCCCTCCCATCGCCTGGGGGGCTTCCGTGGGGCTGTTCGAGGCCAAAACCATCGCTGCACACTGCGTCCATCCCCGGCATGGGGAACTGGAAATCCTGCACGATTACGGTGTGGGCGTGGCCCACAATCCAACCAGCAACCTGAAGCTGGCCAGCGGCGTGGCTCCCGTTGCAGAGATGTTGGCCAAAGGGATCGCGGTGGGCATCGGCACAGATGGCGCAGCGAGCAACAACGATCAGGACATGTTTGAGGAGATGCGTCTCGCGGCCTTGTTGCCCAAAGGGGTGAACCATGACCCCCTGGCCTTGCCGGCCAAACAGGCCCTGGCCCTGGCCACCATCGAAAGTGCGCGAGCCATTCACCTGGATCATTTGATCGGCTCCCTGGAATCGGGCAAACGCGCGGACATGGTCACCGTAGATCATGCGGCGGCCCATCTGACGCCGATGTATCAGCCCATCACAGAGACCGTGTATTCGCAACTGGTGTACAGCGCCAAGAGCAATGATGTGCGCCACGTCATCGTGAATGGGCAGTTCCTGCTGCGTGATGGTCAACTCCTCACCGTTGACCTGCCCGCTATCGCAAAAGAAGCCCAACAACAGTCTGAACAAATCTACGCCTTCTTGGCGGAGCGCGAGGGAGACCTGTTGAGCAAACTGGTGGCCATCAGCACGGTGGAACACCAGGAGACCTTCGAGGTGCAAGTCAAGGCGGAGTTGGCAGAGCCTTTGCAACTGCACCAGGCCTTCAGTCACCCCGATGTAGTCATTGGCCGGGGCAGTCAGCGCGAGCAGTACGACACCTACTTGCTCTTTGGTCCGGAAGAGGGCCGCATCCGCTACCGGGAAGATTTTGTCAGCGGAACGGCCGGAGAGGTACATCCGCTCTATTTCCTCACCTTGATGGAGCCTGCCGAAAAGGTGGCCTACGAACATGCCGTGGTTTTGTCCCGTGCGCGCTACGTGGCCATCGCGGACCGGTCTCTCCGCTTCTACCAGGAGTATTTTCAACCCGCGGAGTCACGCGAGGTGCAAAAACGACGTGAGCGTTTGCACATCGCCTTCCGGGGCACAGCCTTTGTGATCAACATGGACACCATGATCCGTCCGGCGAAGGGTGCCCCTTTTCTGGAAATCAAGAGTCGCACGTGGTCCCGAAAAGATGCCATCCGCAAGACAGAGATGATTGCCGAATTGCTGTCCATTTTGGGCATTGCAGAGCCGGCCCTGCGCGAGACGGAATATGTCGAATTTGACTTTTGATTTTGGCAGACCGGCGTGGTCTTTGGCCAGGGGACATTCGCCGATTCGTCCATTTGGTATCTTCTCAATAACCTGGGAAACGCCCCCGGGGCCCCAATTCTGGGGGAGCACACTCCCCCAAAAGTTTTTGGGGGGTAGGGAGGCACGACGGTCCACTCACCCCGAATTATTGAGAAGATACCTCATTTGCTTGTCACAATGGCAGAAGTTGGCTGTGTAACGGTACTACAATCCTATTGCTTGGCACGTAGCGTTAGGATATAATAGTAGAAGGCAAAGACTATTTCAAGACCATCTTCGGATTCTACATGCTTGCGTAGACGTGGAGGGCAGGACCCATGAAGAGAAGAACCCAAAAAGGGCAGAGCTTACTAGAATTTGCGCTTGTACTGCCGATATTGCTCATCATCATTTCAGGCATTGTGGACATGGGCCATGCTATGTTGCTTTGGAGCAATCTGTCGAATGCGGCAAGGGAAGGTTCCCGCTACGGTGCGGCCAATCCGGGCGATACCTTGGGGATCATTCAGGCAGTACGCTCCAAAATTGTAACCATTCGCGCCGATGATGTACACGTTGCCATCGCCTATGATGACGGCGTTTTTGGTCACAACGTAGACCTTTCGCAAACGATACCGGGAGACTACCGCATCGTGGTAACTCCCAGCTATTCTTACCATCCGATGACCCCGTTTATCAACCGTATCCTACCATCGATGACGGTCAGCTTTGTCTCTGCACGCACCATTGTTGGATCGGGAGGCGAATCGGCTCCATGGCAGGATAGTCCTCCTACCTTTGCGCCCTTGCCCACACCGACCTTCACGCCCACCACGACACCCAATCCGGGGGGAGATGTTTCCTTCGCGACGGAAAACCTGAGCGTGTGTATTTGGGACACGTTCAATCTGAGCAACTATGTGCAAGTCTCTCCGGTGGGCACGTCGTATACTTTCTATTACGAACAACAACCGGGGCCGGAACAGTTTCGGAACTGGCACCTGGATGACTTCAATGCCCATCGCAATGTTACCGTTGTCCCCGACGACATGAACGGAGGCAACCAGGGCACCGGACGCTACCGTGTGTACGCTGTCGTACCGGCGACCGGTGAGCAAGATTCTGTTACCATCCAGGTCTCGGATTGCGGCCGCTCGTCTCCCACCGCCACAACAATTGCCAGCAGCCCGACACCGACCACTCCCGCGCAGTGCCAGAGCATCGCCGCCAGCGACATAACCTTGCACGATAATGACGAACTGCGGGTTACCCTTACGAACAATGCCAGTCACGATAACGCCAAGATTACCCGGATCTACTTTGTCTGGCCGACCAGCGGCGATTACCCCAACATGAAGGTGGACAAGTTCAAGCTGGATGACCACGAAATATGGGAGGGAGATGACGCCTCGCCGCCCACCGATGTCACCCTGTCTGGACATGATGATCACCGTGAGATTGAGCACGGCCACCACAAGACCTGGAAAGCCAAGATCAAGGACGGCCCCGAACACTTGACCGACGTCTTCAACCTCTCCAGCTACCAGGTGACCATTTATTTCGAGGGTGGGTGCGCCGTTTCCGCATCGGGCAGCAGCCAGTTTGGGCCTAGCCCCACGCCAGAGTCTACGGCACAGCCTAGCCCCACGCCGGTACCGACGACCTCGTCGCAGTGCAGCGGTCTGACGGCCAGCCAACTGGTCACCGTGCCCAGCAACAAGGACCACGTGCAAACCACAATCACGAATGGCACGGACGAGGATGCAGAACTCGACCGCATTGTCTTCTACTGGCCGGAGAGCGATCATTACCCGCACATGAAGATCGACTGGTTCAAGTTGGGCGGCCACCGCATCTGGGGTGGCGATGGGCATTCGTCCCCCACCGACGTCTCGCACTTCTCCGGTGATAAGGAAATCAAGAAGAACCACGGCAAAACCTGGGAGGCGGACTTCGACCATAGTCCATCCGACCTGGCTTCCTATTTCAACATGGGCGACTTTGTGGTGACCTTCTACTTTGAAAATGGTTGCAGCATCACCACCAGTGGCAGCGGCGGCAGTCAGGGGCCTGAATCGACGCCGACGAGTACGACCACCCCTTCCGGTTCGCCCACCGCCACGCCGACCCCCGGCGGCAGCCAGGAAGTCTGCTATGTGTCGCCAAACCCGGCCTACCCGGGCCAGGGACCCGAATACTTCTACACCCAACTGTACGCCACAGACATGGGCGGGTACATCCGCATCCGCCTGGTATTGGATAAGGAATTCGTGGACAACACCTACGGAGCCAACACATCTGAGTACTGGAAGAATGGCCGGCTCAAACAACACACGTTCCAGGACCTCTGGAAGAGCGACCGGGCGCAGTTCCTGCTCTACGATGGCAACGGCAGTGAGGTGATGGATATTTCCGTAGACTATCTGGATGTGGATGGCAGCGCGCCTTCCGGCTATGCCTCCCAAGGGGTGACGGGCGGTGACGGCAGCGTGAATGTGGGGAATGCAGCCTGGGTGCTGAGCGCTTCTACATCGCTGGACTACAATCTGAATAGCGCCGGATACTCCAACATGACCACCGATTCGCCGGCGACAGATGCCAACTACACGCCCAACCCGAGTTATCCGAACTGGCTCTACGAAGTGATTTACACCGTGGACGTGGACAAGGCCGCCTTTGGGCAAGCCGGGTTCGACCATGTGACGATCCCCTACATCCACGCATCGCCCAGCCGCGTTGGTCAGAACACAGTCAACGTGCAACCGGGGCCGTGCGCGCCGCCGGCGGCGACCAGTACGCCGCAGGGAGGGGCTACCAGCACGCCCACGTCCACAGCCACGCCCACACCAACGGTAACGGCTACGCCGACGACCTCTGGGCAGTGCGAGATTGCCGACATTGCCATAGGGGTCCAACCTACGGGGACACCGTTCACGCAACATACCAAGCTGGATGTCATGATCGTGCTCGATCGCTCCGGTTCCATGGACGACGCGGGTGGCAACCCACCGCAGCCCATCAGCGATGCCAAGAGTGCGGCCAAACTGCTGATCGATCAGCTCGATTCCAGCACGGACAAAGTAGGGCTCGTTTCCTACTCTACGACAGCCAGCAAGGACCACAGTCTGACGAACAATTTCAATAGCGTGAAAAACGCCATCGACAACTTCAACGCCAATGGTTACACCAACATCGGCGATGCCGTCTACAAGGCTCAACAAGAGCTAAACAGCAGCCGGGCGCGAAGCAATGCCATACCGATCATCGTCGTGCTGAGCGATGGTGTGGCCAACCGCCGGCATGGCAGCTCCCAGGGTTGCAGCACTTGGCCCTCTTCGCCCACCAACTGCACGAATGACGCCATCAACCAAGCGGCTTCCGCCAAGAACCAGGGGACCACGGTATTCACGATTGGTCTCAACCTGGGCGATGTCGGGCAGCAACACGGCAGCGCTACGGAGAACCTGGCCCGCAATGTACTGCGAAGTATGGCTTCGGATAGTGCGCATTACTATGAAGCGCCGAACTCCAGCGATCTAGCCGGAATTTTCCAGGATATTGGCACACAGATCACACAGATCATTTGGAAGAATGTGGTAGTTACCGAGGTGTTGCCGGCTGACTTGCAATATGTGAACGGCTCGGCCAATCCGTCGCCGGCCAGCGTCAATGGCCAGACGATGACCTGGAACCTGGGCAACATGAAGGTTGACGATTCGGTGACGATCACGCTTTCGGCGACTGTGAGCAATCCGCCACCCAGTTCGGCGGGTACGGCTCAAGTCTCATTCACGGGTTCTGACGACCAGACCCACGTTGTGGACCTGGCCCCGCAGATCACTGGGACCAGACCCTGCCCGTAGCGTGAATGATGAATGGTGAACGGTGCAGTACGGAACACGTTTCACGTGTCATAAGCTGACAACTGGGGAAGAGATGAGGACATGGGGTGGAACCGAATGAGGATTGGCGAGGAGAGAGGCCAGGGCATCGTTGAGTTGGCCCTGGGGATGACGGTACTCATTCTATTGATCATGGGTATCGCAGACTTGGGGCGTGCCTATTTCACTTATGTTGCACTGGGCAATGCGGCGGGCGAAGGAGCCTCCTACGGCTCCTTCTACCCCGGCTGCCCCTACGCCTCGAGTGGGGCGTCCTGTGCCGATCCGGACAACGTGGACTATCGCACCAGACATGAAAGTCAACAAGGTCTCGTCGATACCAGCAAGATTACCAACGTAGCTGTAGACCTAAGCGATCCGGTATCACCGGGCATTGGGGACACCATTACCGTGACCCTGTCTTACGAGTACGATTGGATTACACCCTTTTTCCGCAGCTTTACGGGACGACAGAATATCCAGTTGCAGGCAACAGCCGTCCAACCGGTGCGCAGCAATTGAGAAAAAGAGCAATGAATTGCCTGCCTATAATTGCGAAACCTGTTGAAACAGGTTGCTGTCATGCAGGAATAGCAGGAATAGTGCGTTTTAACGCACTACGCAGCAGTCTCAGGCGGCGAATTCATTCGTCGCTTTTGGGGTGAGGGGAGCCGTGGACGATGATACAGATCATGCGAAGAGAAGAAGGACAGTCGATGGTCATAATAGCCCTGGTCTTAGCTGCTTTGCTGGGCTTCCTGGCCTTGTCCGTTGATGGTAGCAACAACTATTTACAGCGACGCAGTATGCAAAATGCGGCCGACAGTGCGGCCATAGCCGGAGCGGTAGCCCTGGCCACCGGGCAAACGAATGAATTGGCCCTGTGTTCCACGATTCGGGAATATGCGGTCACGCGCCAGGGGGCCGATAGCGACAAAGTTTCCATGTTCTATACGCCACGTGACGTACCCGTTCAATGTCTGAATCAACCGACACCGTCTTGGACGAATGGAGTGCGTGTGCAGGCGGGACACCAATTCAATGGCTATGTTTCGGGCATCGTGGGCCGCCCCACGTTCACTGTCATGGCCGAAGCGACGGCACAATTCGGCACGGCGAAGGCCGTAAGCGGATTGTCTCCCATCGCCATCTCGAATTTCGATTTCACATACGGAGCCTCGTACAAAATTTGGGGACAGGATTGTAACCAGCATGGAGATGACCACCATGATGACGACGGTGGATACCATGACGACGCCTACCAGAGCAATCACCACGGAGGGGGGAGCGGCTGCACGTTGGATAGTGGCGACATCACCGGCGCAAACGCCGCCTTGCTGGACCTCAGTTGCGCGTACCCGAACAAGTGCAACATCGGCGACGCACTACTCAAGCAGTGGACCCGTGAAGGATACCACGACTCCACGATATTCGAGCGCACGCGCATACAAGGAGACCCCGCAGGAAAGTATGGCTGGGAGCAAGAACACCGCTATCCACCCCGGGATACCCAGCACATCCTACGGGAAGCACACGTCGGCCAGGTGCTGATCATGCCGGTCTACGACATTGCCTATCATTACACGACAGACCAGAAGTGCAACGATGATCCCAGCAACCACCGCGATGTCGGTGGCTCGTATGACCCTGGCCCCAACCCAGGACAATGCCATAACAACCCGGCCTATGGTCAATACGGGTGGAGCGACCCCGCTTATGCGACTATCATAGACACCTACACAAATAACGGCACTTATGATAACAAGTATTACTATAACATCGTCTCCTTTGCCGCCTTCCAGGTGGACGAGATTCAAGATCACGGGGACAACAAATACATTCGGGGACATTTCGTACGGTACGTAGCTCCACAAGGGGAGCTGGGCGGCGCCAACGACAAAGGCGTGATGATCATTAAAATGACACGATAGCAGCGTGACCCAATCGATTCGTGGCAAGCGCACCAGGTTCCTATTAGCAACCGGCCGGTATGCGCCAAGAAAGAAATGTGTTACAACCGATCATGAGATATCGCCGGGCGGGGAAACGATGGCCTCTATTTGTCTTGGGCGCTCTACTCATACTCATATCTGCAACTGCACGCCAGGGGCTACTCCCCTTGGGAGCAAGCTGGACCGCTTTCTCGATTCCCCACACCACGGTCGCGGACTTTGAAGCTGGGCAGACGAGCCACGTCCAAGTGATTGATCTCGCCGGTGGCGCGTTGCAACTGCTACCTATCGGGGTGACCGAACCGTGGCAGGCCGCAGAATCTCTCCCTGCCCCCCGTAGCCAGATGGCAACCGTGGCCCGTGGAAATCGGCTGTATGTGACCGGAGGCATAGGCGCAGACGGAATCAATCCGACCAACACCATCTATGCCACTTCTGTGGTATCATCAACCGAAAATGGGGCCGCGATTCAATTGAATCCGTGGCAACCGTTGGCCAACGCGATGCCTGTTGCCCTGGCCGGCCACATAGCCTTGCTGGACTCGACGGAAACGTACCTTTACATTCTTGGAGGATTTACACGACAGGGACCGGGCCTGGAGTTCCCCTCGCAGGATACCATCTTCCGCGCGACCATGCAGCCAGATGGCACCATCAGTTCCTGGATCACAGAGACCGTACGCTTGCCATATCCCGCGCATTACGCCATGGGAGCGTTGTACGGGCAACACCTGTACTTCCTGGGGGGACAGACAGTGATCGGAGGGAGCGCCCAAACTCACAATGAAGTGCATTGGGCAGACATAGATGGAGCCGGACACATCACGGCATTCCAGACCGCGCCGGCGCTCCCAAAAGTGCTGGCACACGCTATGTCCGTGCTCTATCGTCACGCTGATGGCAATGCTACACTTTTCGTCATGGGCGGAGACGACGTCTCGTCTGGGCAGGGCAATGCCAGCATGTTCTACGCCGATATCCAGCCGGATGGGTCGCTTTCCAATTGGCATACGGCTTCCTTGCCACTCCCAGAATCCTTTTTGGAGGCAGCAACAGTTCAAGTCAACGCTCAAATTCTTTTGGCCGGCGGGGTAGGCCCCACCTTGACCAGCGGCCACCGGGACGAAGTGATCAGCGTCGCGCTGGATCCTTCCGCACCCGATTACCTATATCGTGAGCAGGCCGGTGACCCCGTCTGGCGAACGACCTATCCCTTGCCGGCCCCGCGCTACGCGCACACAGGGACCTGGCTGGCGGACCACATCTTCGTGGTCGGTGGGGCGAACACCCACGCTTTCCCTCAGGCAAGCGTGTACAGTGCCCCCACACGTGGCCTGGCCGCGCAATACATGCCACACGGGATCTACACCGGCACGATGCAACTACCGGAGAACAGCTACCTGCAGCGGTTCGCTCTGGAAACGGCCATAACCGATACGACGGCTGCCACAATTACCTTTGCCTATCAGGCAGACTCCAGCCAACCGTGGGTCGACACAGACATTTCGTCGCATCCGCTGGTCGCCGCTGGCCAGGCAACCAACGCACTGACACAAACGTCGCGAATCACCTACGTAGTGCCCATCCAAACGACCGGCCAGGTGAACTATCGTTTGAATTTTTCTACGGCACTCTCTTCTACTACACCGGTGTTGCACGGCATCGAACTCTATTATGCACCCAGAGATTCCAATCAGGTTCTCTTTTTGCCCACCGTGCGGGCTGATTGAAATTCTAAGTTGTCACATTTTGCTCTTTCGTAGGTTTCGATGTAAAATATTGGTAGTGGCGAGAGAACATCGGACATTACGTACTCGTTTATCATCACCCAATCACCATGAGGGCGATTTAATGACCCTACATCACGCGAAATATTGGAGGAAAAGATGCAACGTAGCGCAAGACTCCTGATTGTACTAGGGTTCATCCTTGCCATTGTGTCTGCAGGAGCCACCCTGTTCATATTGCGCCGCCAGCCGCAAGGGACTAACGTCCAGCCCGTAGAGACGGCATCTGTGGTGGTCGCGTTCCAGAATATCGAAGCCCATGTCCCGGTACCCCCCGACGCAATCGGAGTCAAGGAGTGGCCGCAGGACTCCGTTCCGCCTGGCGCGATATTGAATCCGGCGGACGCGGTGGGCAAGCTGACGAGAAGCCCGATCTTCCCCGGCCAGATCCTGCTGAGCTCAATGTTGATCGACAAAAAGGTGGAAGAAACGAGACTGGGGCTGGGCTCGGACGCATCGTTCATCATTCCGAAAGGCAAAGTAGCCGTGGCTATGCCCGTGGACAACATTAGTGGTGTCGCCGGAGCGATCCAGGCGGGCGATAGAGTCGATGTTCTGGTGAGCATGAGGCTGCAAGAAGACACGGCCCAAGGCGTCACCCAAAAACCGGCCACACAACTCGCCTTGCAAGATATCGAGGTCCTGCGCGTGGGATCGTGGAACATTCCGAGCAATCAGCAGCAGAACCAGCAACAACAAGTGATCACTTTTTTGGTCGACCGCCAACAGGCAATCATCCTGAAAAGTCTACGGGAGAACACCCTTGTGGATCTGGCGCTACGTGCTGCCGGAGATCACGAAGAGGTCAAGACAGAGACCGTGAACGAAGACTACATAATTCGCGAATTTGATGTTCGCCCTCGATAAGCATAATTGGTCCGGCAAGGAGTTGACGCAGGCGCATGTCTGAAAACGCAGACCCTAACAAAATGATCCACGTCCTGGTTGTGGATGATATACCGGAAACTCGTGAGAACCTAAAGAAGCTCCTATACTTCGAAAAGGACATTCAGGTTGTTGGCTCGGCATCGGACGGTGCGGAAGGTGTCGAGATGGTCATGGAGTTGCAGCCAGATGTCGTCTTGATGGACATCAACATGCCGGGCATGGACGGGGTGACGGCCGGCGAGAAAATATCGGAAAGCGCTCCCAACACCCAGGTGATCATGATGTCGGTACAGGGAGAGGCCGACTACCTGCGACGTTCCATGTTGGCCGGCGCACGCGAATTCCTGATCAAACCCTTCACCGCAGAAGAATTGGTCACCAGCATACGGCGCGTTTACGACTTGGGCCAGCGCCGTCGCCCGGCCACCCCCCCGCCTCCCCAAGGAGAGGCGTTGGCTCCGGTACCGGTCGCCCAGCCCGTCCCGCCATCGCCGAAAGGGAGAGTGATTACCGTTTATGGCGCAAAGGGGGGGGTCGGAACCAGCACGGTGGTCACCAATCTGGCAATCGCCATTCGAGAAGTGACGAAGACCAAAGTAGCGATTGTGGATGGCAGTCTGCAATTTGGCGACGTGGGTGTACTCCTGAACCTTTCTTCCCAAAGGAGCATAGTTGACGCCGTCGAGCAAATTGACGACCTGGACGAAGAATTCCTGGCCGGTTTGCTGATCACGCACTCCTCCGGCGTAAAGGCCCTGCTCTCACCACCCAAGCCCGAGATGGCCGAACTCGTCACGACGGAGCACCTGACCATAATCCTGGAGAAGCTGCGACTGATCTTTGATTACATCGTAATTGATACGTGGACTTCTTTCCAAGAACCAACATTGACTCTATTTGATCTTAGCGACCGAATCATTCTGTTGACGACGACCGAAATAACGGCCATAAAAAATACCAAGACCTTCTTCGAGGTTACCGAGGCTTTGACCTATGAGCCGGAAAAGATTTTGCTCGTGCTCAACAAGCACGACCCCCGAGGAGGGATTCGCGTACGCGACATAGAAGCCAGTGTGAAACATCCTGTCCTTACCGACGTGATACGTGATGATGCGGCAACGACCAAAGCCGTCAACCAGGGTCTGCCTGTCGTACAGGGGCAGCCGAACTCTGCTGTTGGGCAGAACCTGTTACACCTGGCCCAGCAAATCGTCGAACAACTGCCCCCGCCGGGTCCGACGGAAACAATGCACAAAAAGCAGGCAGCAACTCCCGGAGGACTATTTAGACGGTGGCGGAAGCGGTAGGCGCTTAGGGCGTCAAGGTCGACAAAAAGTTGTCGATGTTTCTGTAGGACACAGAAAAACAGAGATAAAACATTCAGAAAAATCTGTGTGCGAAGCCTGTGTCGAAGCCTGTGTAAATCTGTGTCCCCTGTCCTTTTGTCAACTGCCCCGTCAGGGGCCACATTTTCTGAGCGAAGTCTCGGACAATGCGTAGAAACTTGGTGCTAGAATATGTCTTTACTCAAGCGACTTGAAAAGAAACAAACCGGCCGGCTCCCTGATATCGGTGACAAGGAGCAGGGCACTTCCAAAATGGAAGCGTTGCGCTTCCGTCGTCAACCGTTGGCCAAGGCCAAAGACCCTCTCACATCTCTCAAAAGGCGGATCCAAACACAACTCATCGCCGAATTGGATACGCAGATTGACCTCAGCCATCGGGAAGAAATGCAGGAAACGATCCGTCAGGTGTTCGACACGCTGTTGGCCCAGGAAGGCATGGTGCTGACGCGATCCCAACGCCGGGCCTTATTTGAACAGGTTCTGGCGGAAATCCTGGGCTACGGCCCCATTGAACCCCTCTTACAAGACGACAGCATCACCGAAATCATGGTCAACGGGCCAAAAAGCATCTACATAGAGCGGGCCGGAAAACTGGAAAAGGTCACGAACCTGTTCGACGATGATGAACATGTGATGCGCATCATCGACCGCATTGTCTCCCCCATTGGACGCCGGGTGGATGAGAGCCAGCCTTATGTGGATGCTCGCCTGCCAGATGGATCACGTGTCAACATCATCATCCCCCCTCTGGCACTCATAGGCCCCACCATCACCATCCGAAAGTTTGGCCGTGAACGTCTGGGTGGGGAAGACCTGTTGCGGTTTGGCTCCATAACTTCCGAGGCGTTGGAGTTTTTGGATGCCTGCGTAAAGTCCCGGTTGAATGTCGTAGTTTCTGGCGGCACCGGTTCGGGAAAGACGACCCTGCTCAACATCTTATCGTCGAGCATTCCCAACGACGAGCGAATCGTCACGATTGAAAACGCTGCAGAACTCAAACTCAGACAAGAGCATGTCGTCACATTGGAATCACGCCCTCCCAACATCGAGGGACGTGGCGAGGTGTCCATCCGGCAGCTCGTCGTCAATGCGCTGCGTATGCGCCCTGATCGCATCATCGTTGGCGAGGTGCGCGCAGCCGAAGCCCTGGATATGTTGCAAGCGATGAACACGGGCCACGACGGCAGCATGACTACGGCACACTCGAATGGGCCGCGCGACACACTGGCTCGTCTCGAAACGATGACTCTGATGGCCGGAATGGCCCTGCCGCTGCGGGCCATCCGCGAGCAAATCTCATCGGCCATCGACCTGATCGTTCACCAAGACCGCTTCCGCGATGGCACCAGAAAAGTGGTGAACATCGCCGAAGTCCAAGGCATGGAAGGCGATGTGATCGTCATGCAGGACATATTCGTCTTCCAACAAACGGGCATTGAAGATGGGCGTATTGTGGGCCGGCTACGCCCGACCGGCATTCGTCCTAAATTCGTAGATCGCATAGAAGCCACGGGAATTATGCTGCCCCCGAACATGTTTGGGATGGACGACCAGTATTATTCGTAGCTGCCCGGGCTGACTCAAGGGCCACGCACTTTGTCCGCCCATTCTGGCGGACTGGGTGCATAACCTTATTTCGGAGTTTGCAGAGTGATTTCGCCAATCATCCTTTCAATTGCTATGGGGATCGCCGTACTGATGTTCTTCGGCGGCTTGGCCCAATTCATGGGCAGTCGGGCCGAAGTGATCGGTTCTCGTCTGGACCGCTATGCCACGCGGGAAGGAGTGGTGCAACCCACTCAAGAAGGTGACAGCAAACGTCCAGGTCGCTTTGCCCAGATGCTCAACCGCATGTTGGAACGTCGCGTTGCCGGGCCGGCACTGGCCGTCGAACTGGCTCGCGCCGACCTCAAAATCACGACCTCCGAATATATCTTGATTAACATCGCCACTGTGCTCCTGACTTTCCTTTTGGGGTTGGTCCTGTTTCGCGTGCTCGTCCTGGCCTTGATCTTCAGCATTGGCGGATATTTCTTGCCGCGTCTGTACGTGCGCTGGCGACAGCAACGCCGCCTGAACGCCTTCAATGATCAACTGGGCGATGCAATCACCCTGCTGGCCAACAGCCTGCGGGCCGGCTACAGCCTCATGCAATCTATTGAAGTGATCTCCCGCGAGTTATCTCCCCCCATCTCCATAGAATTTGAACGTGTGGTGCGGGAGGTCGGGCTGGGGCTGACAAACGAAGAAGCCCTCAACAATATGCTGCGTCGCATCAACAGCGAAGACCTGGACATGATGATCACGGCCGTCCTCGTCCAAAGCGAAGTGGGCGGCAATCTTGCCGAAATCCTGGACATTATCGGCGAAACGATACGAGAACGGGTGCGCATTCAGGGCGAAATCCGTGTGTTGACCTCTCAGCAGATGCTATCCGGATATATCATCACCCTCTTGCCCGTCATCCTGGCCGCCGTCCTGTTTGTCATTGACAAAGAGTATATGTCTTTGCTCTACACCACTACCTGCGGGTGGACGATGCTGACGGTTGCTATCGTGATGATCACCATCGGTTTCTTCATCATCCGAAAAATTGTGAATATCGAGGTGTAATTATGAGTGGACTGCTGGCCTTGATCGTTGCCTTGCTCGCCGGATCAAGCATTGCCTTGATCTTCGTGGGCCTGGCCCTCACCCGCCGCGAGAACCCTGTGCAAGAAAGACTCAACCGCTATGGGGGCCGGCAACCCCGCACGTTGGAAGAAATCGAATTGCAAGTACCTTTCCAGGATCGGGCCATCAAGCCAATCATCCAGACCATGTCCGGTTTTGTTATGCGCTTTGCTCCCCAAAGAAACCTCGAAACTCTGCAACACAAGCTCGATATGGCCGGCAACCCCAACGACTGGACGCCGGCTGAGTTCATGGGTGTGCGCGGCCTCTCGGCGCTGGTTACAGGAGCTGTCCCGGGCGTGCTCTTTTTCCTCGCCCGCACAGAGCCCTCCAGGATACTTTTCTTTGTAATCGCCCTCGTAGCCCTCGGCTTTTTCCTGCCTACGATGTGGTTAGGCCAGAAAATCCGCCAACGACAGCATGAAATTATAAAAGCGTTGCCCGATGCCCTGGACCTGCTCACGATCAGCGTCGAAGCGGGACTTGGCTTTGATGCTGCCCTGGCCAAGGTAAACGAAAAGTGGGACAACGAACTATCTCAAGCCTTTGGACGGGTCATCAGCGAACTTCGGATTGGGAAATCGCGCCGGGAAGCGCTCCGGGAGATGGCCTACCGCATGGATGTGGACGACGTTACCAGCTTTGCAGCCGCCATCATCCAGGCCGACCAATTGGGCGTGAGCATTGCCAAGGTGTTGCGCATTCAGTCGAAGCAGATGCGCATCAAACGACGGCAGCGCGCCGAAGAAGCGGCCCAAAAAGCGCCGATCAAAATGCTCATCCCACTGGCCTTCCTGATCTTCCCTTCGCTCTTCATCGTTCTACTCGGGCCGGCCATACCTCGTTTGATTGAAACCTTCAAGGGGATATGAGAGTTACAAATCTCACCCGAAACACCGAAATCGTGACACGTGGTATGATGGCGACAAGTTTTCTTGCCCGTTTGCGCGGGCTGCTGGGAAGGAAGGCGCTTGCCAAAGGGGAAGGCCTCCTGCTGTGCCCCGAAAGCTCCATCCACACATTTCTGATGCGCTTTCCCATCGATGTTTTGTATCTCGACGAGAACAATACAGTCATCCGCCTGACCGAGGCCATGCCACCGCAACGTCCCGGCCCCTGGGTTCGGGGGACGCACGCAGTCTTAGAGCTGCCGGCCGGCACCATTGCCCGGCAAGGCATCGTCGTCGGGGACAAACTGGCGATCTTCGATTCATGAATCTGCGGCATCATTGGATCAAAACCCAGAAAACCCTGCTCGACCTCCTCTTCCCGCCACGCTGTGTGCATTGCCGGAAAACCGGTGCGCTCCTCTGCCCATCTTGTCTTGACCACATCACCCCTTTTGCCGGCCCCGTATGCCCCACGTGCAGCAGGGCACTCCCGTCCCGGAAAAGCACGTGTGGATTCTGTCGCGCGCACCCCCCGGAATTCGACCGGCTACGCGCGGTCGCACCGTTCGACGGCCCTCTCCGCAGAGCCATTCACGTTCTCAAATACAACAATCTGCGCGATTTGGCCAACCCGCTGGGCGACCTTCTCCTGGATGTTTGGGAAGCCCAGACCTTTTCCGCAGACATGATCGTGCCGGTGCCGCTGCACCAAACCCGCGAACAAGAACGGGGATACAACCAATCCACCCTCTTAGCAGAGCGTCTGGCGCAGCGCACAGGCTTGCCCGTGGTGGAACAGGCCCTGCGGCGCACGCGCCAAACGCCTCCCCAAGTTGGCCTCTCGGCACGTGAACGGTGGCTGAATGTGCAGGGGGCGTTCGAAGCCTCGCCTGCTCACGTCGCCGGCCATCGCCCCCTCCTGATTGATGACGTCCTGACTACCGGAGCGACCTTGTCGGCCTGCGCGCACACCCTTCGTGAACAGGGAGCGCAAGCCGTCTACGGCCTGACTCTGGCTCGTCCCCTATAACCCGTACTCCTTGTATCGCTCGCGCAACACCTTCTTGTCGAACTTTCCGACACTGGTTTTGGGCAACTCCTCCACAAAGACGACATCGTCCGGCAGCCACCACTTGGCAAACTTGGGCCGAATGAAGGCCAACAATTCTTCTTTCGTCACCTGGTCTTTGTGCTCCGGTGCGATCACCACACAGGCCAACGGGCGTTCTTGCCACTCGGGGTGCGGAATGGCGATCACGGCCGCTTCGAGCACCTTGTCGTGCGCCATCAGCGCATTCTCCAGCGCCTGCGAAGAAATCCATTCGCCGCCACTCTTCACCAGATCTTTTGTCCGGTCGGTGATCTGCATATACCCTTCGGGGTCAATCGTTACCACATCTCCGGTGTGCAACCAGCCGTCGTCGGTAAAAGATTGTGGGCTGCGCGGATCGTTGTAATAGCTCCGAATGACCCAGGGGCCGCGCACTTGCAACTCGCCCATCGTCTGGCCATCCCAAGGCACGATGTTACCGGCTTCATCCATGGCGCGGATTTCCACGCCTGGCACAGGTGTGCCCTGTTTGGCCCGCACACTGTAGCGATCGGCCTCGGACCACGAATCCATATTGCTCTTCAGGTTGGCCACCGTGCCCAACGGGGTCGTCTCCGTCATGCCCCAGGCATGGATGACCCGGATACCCAAATTCTTCTCGAAATCCTCGATCAGGCTCTGGGGCATTGCCGCTCCGCCAACGACCATCGCCCGCAGGCTGCTCATGTCGTAATCTTCCTGCATCAACAAGTGGTAGAGACCAAACCAGAGGGTCGGCACACCGGCGGTGAAAGTGACTTTCTCATCCTGAATCAAGCCGGCCAGATCGGGCGGTTTCATGAAGGGCCCGGGGAATACCTGGGAAGCGCCGGTCATCGGGGCTGCAAAGGGAACCCCCCAGGCATTGGCGTGGAACATCGGTACCACCGGCATGATGGTGTCCCGTTCCGAAAGAGCCAATGTATCTGCCATGCACTCGGCCATGGAATGGAGATAGATCGCGCGATGGCTGTAGACCGCCCCTTTCGGCTCGCCTGTCGTGCCGGAGGTGTAGCACATCACCGCCGCATCATTTTCGCCAAGTTGCGGAAAGGCGAACGTCTCCGCCGCACCGGCCATCAGGCCCTCATAATCGGCAAGCGGTTCCAATGCCGTTTGGGGCGGCTGGCCGGTGTCGTTCATGATCACGAATGTACCTACGCCGCCGATGTGCTCCTTGATCCGTTCCACCAAGGGGAGCAAGCTGGCGTCAACGAAAATAGCTTTGTCCTCGGCGTGATTGATCACATAAGCGAGCTGCTCAGGAAACAAGCGAATGTTCAACGTGTGCAGCACCGCGCCCATGCAGGGAATCGCGTAGTACAGTTCGAGGTGGCGGTAGTGATTCCAGGAAAAGGTCGCCACGCGATCCCCCGGTTTCACCCCCAAATCTTGCAATACATTCGCCAGGCGGTGCACGCGCCGGTAGAAATCGCCGTAGGTATAGCGATGTACACCGGTAGGCAGCTTGGAGATAACCTCCTTCCGCGGATAGAACTGATTTACCCGCTCCAGGATTGTCTGAATGGTGAGCGGGTAGTCCATCATTAAGCCTTGCATTTTCCTCTCCTTTCGTTACGCAATTCGTTCAATGATTGTGGCCGTGGCCATTCCCCAGCCGATACACATCGTTTGTAAGCCATAGCGTCCTCCGGTACGCTCCAACTCGTGGAGCAGGGTGGTCATCAGGCGCGCGCCGGTGGCCCCCAACGGGTGTCCCAGGGCGATAGCGCCACCGTTGACGTTCACCCGCTCCAGGTCGACGCCAGTTTCGCGCTGCCAGGCCAGTACAACCGAGGCAAACGCTTCGTTCACTTCGAAGCAGGCGATGTCGTCCAGGGTCAAGCCGGCGCGCTCCAGGACGCGAGACGTAGAGGGTATCGGGCCATCGAGCATGAGCACGGGGTCGGTGCCAACGACGGCACGGGCCACGATGCGGGCACGTGGCCGCAGGCCATATTCGCGGACCGCCCGCTCCGAAGCAACGAGCAGCGCCGCAGCGCCGTCACTGATCTGGCTGGCATTCGCCGCCGTGATCACGCCGCCCGGTTTGAATGCCGGTTGCAACGCGGCCATCTTTTCCCGGTCTGGTTCGAAACGGATGCCTTCGTCCACACGCACCGTGCGTGTGCCACCGTCGAGGGGCACCTCCACCGGGGCGATCTCGCGGTCGAAGCGGCCTTCGTGTGTGGCCCGTGCCGCACGCAGGTGACTCTCATAGGCAAAATCGTCCAGCACCTCACGGGACAGATTCCACTTCTCGGCCATCATTTCCGCCGAGATCCCTTGCGGAACCAGGTCGAAGGGAAAACCGGCCGGCAGCGCGGTGAAATTCCAGTCAGACCCCATCGGCACGCGACTCATGCTCTCCACGCCACCGCCGATGACCAGGTCCATGTCGCCCGCCAAAACGGCTTGGGCGGCGAAGTGTATGGCCTGTTGCCCGGAGCCGCACATCCGGTTGAGCGTCACCGCCGGCACGGTCACCGGGAATCCGGCGTGGAGCGTGGCCAGCCGGGCGATATTCCCCCCTTGCTCACCGGTCTCGGTCACGCAGCCCATGATCGCATCGTCAATCTGTTCAGGCTCGATGTTGGCCCGCTCGACGAGTGCTCGCAGGATGAATGCAGCCAGCTCGATGGGGCGCATAGGGCGCAACAATCCATTTCGCCGGCCACTTGGTGTGCGCACTGCTTCAATGATATATGCTGTAGTCATCGATATACTCCTTCAATCGTATCTTCTCGATAACTTGGGGAACGCGAACGCCCCCCGGCCCCCAATTCTGGGGGAGCACATTCCCCCCAAAGTTGGGGGGTTAGGGGGGCATGACGTTCTGCTCACCCCGAATTATCGAGAAGATACCTTCAATCATTGTCAATGGGTGGTCGTCAATCGGTTTCTCCCCGGTCCGGCGACCCGGTCCGCAAAGAGTGCCTCGATTTCTGAATCGTCCAGGCCGATTTCGCGTAGGATGGCTGCCGTGTCTGCCCCAAACTCCGGAGGCGGGCGATACGCCGGCGGAGGTATCCCCGCCAGGCGTACCGGCGACCGGGTGTGGGCGACTCCATCGGCCTGGAACAAGAGGTGACGGGCGGCGATTTGTGCGTTTGCGTCCGCCGCCAATGCGTCCTGAATGGGTGTACAGCAGACATCTGCGTCATGGTCGGCAAGAAAAGTGGTCCATTCTGCTTGCGTCTTCTCGGCGAAGATGCGGGTCAGCTCGCGCTTTAGCGCCGGCTGTTTCTGGGGGTCAAGTTGGTCGCTGGCGAGTTCGTCTCGCCCGATCAGGCTCAAAAAGGCCCGGAAGAACTTGGGTTCCAACGCGCCCAAGGCCATCGCCTTGCCGTCTGCGGTGGCGTAGACGTGGTAGCAGGCCAGCCCTCCGGTCAGTTCTTCCCCGCCCGGTTGGGGAGGGCGGTCCAGGGCAAAGGCCAGGGCGCGAAGGAGAAAGGAAAAGGAAAGCGCGGCGTCCAACAGACAGGTGTCGATGAAGGCCCCCTGGCCGGTTTGCTCCCGGCGGTAGAGGGCAGCCAGGATCGCATTTGCGGCTGTGAAGCCGGCGCCCATGTCGGCGGCCTGGATGGATGGAGTCGCCGGTGCGGTGCCGGGCGGGCCGGCAGCCGCCAGCGCTCCAGATTCGGCCAGAAAATTCAGGTCGTGTCCGGCGCGGCGTACGTGGGGGCCGCTCTGGCCATACCCGCTGATGGCACAGTAAATCAGGCGCGGGTTGCGACTGCGCAAGCGTTCGTAGCCGACGTTCAGGCGCTTCATCGTCCCAGGGCGAAAACTTTCCATCACCACGTCTGCTGTTTCGGCCATGCGCAGAAAGATGTCGGGGCCTGCGGGGCGCTTGAGGTCCAGACACACACTGCGTTTGTTCCGGTTGAGCACCTGAAACCCGGCGTTGTAATCACCCACCTTTGGGTCCCACCAACGGCAGTAGTCACCCAGCCGGCGATCTTCTACCTTGATCACTTCGGCACCCAAATCAGCCAGAATCAGCGAGCAAAACCCGCCGGGAAGCAAGCGGGTCAAATCCAATACCCGAATGTTGTGAAGAGGCAAAGAACTCATGTAGTCGACTCCATTGTCAGACAAATAATGATCAAATTTCAATTTTCAATGGGCGAGCGGCACGCAATACGCACTACGCAACACGCTCTGACGACTGTTATGAAAATAACGTGTCAGGTGTCAGGTAAAACGTAATGCGTGATGCGTGATGCGTAAGACGCAATACGCATTACGTTTCACGCCTTCACGTTTCACGTCCCGCCATTTTCATCGTTGGTGGCGCGCAGCCGCGCATGGCTACTGTTTTCAAAGTACAGTATACACTATGGATCACACAGTGTCAAGAAACGTTGAAGATGATCTCTTGCACACGGGGTGTCCTGCCCGGCCGGCGAGCGGTGACGGAAGCCACCTGGTACCCGGCCTGCGAGGGCACGAATTGCGCAGCATACAGGCCATCGTTGGCCCGGCCGTCTTCGTGCCGGCCGTCGTCGGCCAGGAGCACGGAGCGGTACCCCCCCTCCGCCGCCACCTTTGCGACCAGTGTGCCGCCACGCACCGGCTGCCCGTTCACTTGCCAGGCCGCGCGAATGACGACCGGTTCGCTCGCAGCGTATTGAATTTTGTCGGTGGACACATCCAGCGTCTGGCCGTCCTCCGGCACGGCGTACGCTGTTATTGTTGCCGGAGCGATTCCCCGATTCTCAACCACCATCAACCAGCGGCCGGCCGGGGGCTTCGTCACACGATATACCGCAAAGGGCACGATTTCCGGGTCGCGCAATCGCAGGTAGGCAACGCCTTTGTCGCGCTCACCTTGTTCACCGTCGTGTACGATTCCGCCGGGCGTCACCAGCCGGAACCGTATGTCACCGCTATCCCAGGTCAGGAAGAAGCGTGCTGTGCCCGTGAGGTCCAGGGTGAGAGGCAGAGTGAGCGTGGTGCCGGCGGCAATGTTGCGGGTGATGGTTGGCGTGTGGGGCGGAACGTGTGGGGCTTCAACCGTGGCCCGTGGCACGGGAGGTGCTGGAGCGCACGACGGCGAGTCACTCCGTTCGTCGCAATCGTTCAGCCAGGGCCGGATATAGCGGTCATAGGTGCGGCGTGGCCAGGTGTATGCCGGCACGCCATACAGAATGGTCTCGTCGGTCCAGCCGTGGGCATCAGCGGTGGAGACGTGGACGCCGGGCAGGGCGAAGACACTGTCTCGCCGGATCAGGCCGTCGTTGGCCGGCCAGCCGCGCAACACATCCACCCGCCCGGTCAGGTCGCCGGCCAGCAGCAGGTAGGGCACAGCGGGGGGCGGGCGATGGGTCGCGTTGAACCTGGCCATGAATTCTGGCGTCAATTCGATCAGCGATGGCTCGGCGCGGCCCTCACGCAGCCAGCGGGCCAGTTGGCCATACCACAAGTGCAGCCCGCCGTTCGGCGTGCCCAGCATGGTCACTGAGGCGACGTCGCCGGCGTAGCGGTCCGATTCCACATAGGCGCGGGCGACCAGGCCGCCCATGCTGTGGCCGATCAGGTGTACGCGGCTTGCGCCGGTGGCTCGGCGGGCACGGGTGATCGTCTGCTGCAACGCCCGGGCGTTTTCGTCCAGCGTCCGCTCCGCAGTGATGTCCGTGGCGTAGAAGACCGGGTAGCCGTCGGCACGCAGCCAACGGGCCAGGAACTTGAGTTGGCTGTCGGCAAGCAGGTCGCTGGCAGGGCCGTGCCAGCCGTGGACGAGAACGACCGGCCTGTGTGCGTTTTGCACGGCCGGGGGCGGAGCGTTGCCCAGGCGAAACACTCCCTCTCTTAGCGTGCCGATCCAGAGCGTGCCCTGTGGGTCGGTGGCCAGAGCCGAAATGACCGGCGGCGTCGAACTTTCGCCGGTCCACACCACAGAGAATCGGCCATCCTGAAAGCGGGCCAGACCGCGCGCCGTGCCTACCCAGATCGTGCCGTCGGGTGCGGCGGCCAATGCGGAAATGTGGTCGTCCGGCAGACCGCGCGCCACGGTGAAGGTTTGCCACTGCCGGCCATCAAAACGGGCCAAGCCCGCGTTCGTACCGGCCCACAGCGCACCATCGGCCCCCACGACCAGGGCGTTCACTTGATTGTCGGGTAGGCCATCGGCCACAGTGTACGTCTGCCACGTATGGCCGTCGAATCGACTCAAGCCGCCGGCCCACGTCCCCACCCAGACCTGGCCCTGGCGGTCCGACGTTAGCGTCTGGACCCAGGGGCCGGCCGGGCCATTGCTGTGGGGGTATCGCGTCCAGGTTGTTCCGTCGAAGGAGGCGAGCCCGCCACCAAAGGTGCCGGCCCACAAGCGGCCCCCATCGTCCGTTGCCAGAGCGGTGATCCAGTCGCTTGTGGTCTTCGGCAAGGGCCGGTCCACCGTTCGCCACTCGTTTCCGTCGCGACGGTACAGCCCCTTCCCCAGGGTGCCGGCCCAAAGACGCCCCTGCCGGTCGGTCAGCAGGGCCGAGATCCAGGGCACGCCGATTGCACGCGCTGTTGCGAATGTCTGCCAGCGCCGTCCATCGAAATGGGCCAGTCCCGTGAGGGTGCCGGCCCAGAGTTCCCCGTTTGCGTCAAGGCTGAGGGCCGTCACCCCGCGAGCGGGCAGGCCGGGGAGGGGGGCCGGAGCAGGCGAAACGGGGCGTGGGGTGGCAGCCCGCACAACGCTGCCAGAAAGCAGCAAGCCGAGCGAGGCGACCAGGACAAAAGCAAGCGGCAAATGGTGTTTCACGTTCCTCATGACCTCCCAATGTGATGAACTTATTCTAGCGCGCGTAGGTTCGTTTGTCAACCGTGGAACATCGGCCTCTTGCATTTTTTTGCGAAACAGGGTAGTATTAAGAAAGCAGTGCCCATGGGCGGTTGCCCGCCACCAAGGATGAAAATCGTAGGACGTGAAACGTGAAGGCGTGAAACGTAATGCGTGAAACGTGAAGACGTGAAACGTAATGCGTATTGCGTCTTACGCATCACGCATCACGCATTACGTTTTACCTGACACGTTATTTTCATAACAGTCACCCTGAGCGGTTGCACGCCACCACGGATGAAAATCGCGTCGAGCGTCGAGCGACGCAACACGGAATATACAACTCGAAACCTATTTTCAAAATGGAGGATATAGCGTGAACATTGGCATTCCCAAGGAAACACGTCCCTTCGAGTGTCGCGTGGGTCTCATGCCGGCCATCGTGCAAATGCTGACCCAGGCCGGCCATAGATTCTATGTAGAGAGGGGGGCCGGCGTCAGTTCGGGTTTTCGAGATGAAGACTACCGCGCTGCGGGTGCGCAAATCGTGTACACAGCCCACGAAGCGTTTGCACGCGCAGACTTGATTCTCAAAGTAGCCCGCCCCACACAACAGGAACTGGAAACGCTACAGCCCGGGCAAATCGTAATGAGCTTCTTGAGCCTGGCATCGGCCCAGCCAACCAAGATGCGGTTGCTCCTCGACCACCAGGTTACGGCCATCGGATACGAGACCATCGAAGATGAAGCGGGCCACCTGCCGGTCCTTTCGGCCATCAGCGAGATCGCCGGACGTATGACCGCCCAGACGGCGGCCCGCCTGCTGGAGGTTGGTTGTGGCGGCAAAGGGGTTCTGCTGGGCGGCCTGCCCGGTGTGCCGCCGGCTGAGGTGGCCATCGTCGGTGCGGGCATGGTCGGCACGAGCGCCATCCGCTCCTTTCTTGGCCTGGGGGCCAGCATCCACGTCCTGGATAAAGACCTGGCCCGTTTGCAATGGGTCGATCAGCACTTTGGCGATCAGGTGATTACGATGGTAGCCCACCGGTTTAATCTGGAGAAGGTGCTGCATTTTGCGGACGTAGTGGTTGGTGCTATTCTGGTGGCCGGCGCGCGCGCCCCGGTGATTATCACGCGAGATATGGTGCGCTCGATGAAGCCGCAATCGCTGATTATGGACATCTCCGTGGATCAAGGAGGCTGCGTGGAGACTACCCGTCCCACAACACTCGATGATCCCTGCTACGTAGCGGAAGGCGTCATCCACTACTGTGTGCCGAATATGACCAGCGCAGTGGCGCGCACCGCCACGCACGCCCTCAGTAATGCCGTGTGGCCGTACATCATGGCCATCGCCACCCAGGGTCTCGACAAAGCGATTCGGCAACATCCCGACCTCGGTCGTGGCGTGAACACCCGGAACGGGGCAGTCATCCATCCGGCCCTGCGGCAAAACGATGGGGGAAACATACGATGAGTGTCACCTGGGAAAAGACTTACCGCGAACGGATCGTTCCCCCAGACGAGGCTTTGCAGGTCGTCCAGTCGGCCCAACGCATCTTCATGACCGGCAATTGCAGTATGCCGGAGACGCTGGTGCAGGCCCTCGCACGCCGGGCACACGAACTCACCGACCTGGAGCTGGTCCACGTCCTCACCGTCGGAGACGCGCCGTACATGGCCCCAGACATGGAAGGACACATCCGCACGAACGTGCTTTTCATTGGCCCCAACATGCGCCGTGCCATCAATGAGGGACGTGCCGATTTTACTCCGGTATTCCTTTCGGAAATTCCGGCCCTCTTTCGTCGAGACGCGCCCCTGGCGTTGGATGTGGCTCTCGTGCAGGTGTCACCTCCCGACGAGCATGGCTTCTGCTCCTTCGGCGTGGAGGTTGGAATCACCAAGCCGGCATCCGAGGCCGCGCGCATCGTGGTCGCCGAGGTCAACGAGTGTATGCCCCGCACGCTGGGTGATAGTTTCATCCACGTCAGCAAGCTGGATTACGCCGTACCGGTCAATCGTCCGTTGGTCGAATTGCCGCAAGGCGAGACCACGGAGCTGCAACTGCGCATCGGCGAGCAGGTGGCCGAGTTGATTCCCGACGGCGCCACCCTGCAAATGGGCATCGGCGGCATCCCCGACGGTGTCCTGCACGCATTGTACAACAAGAAGGACCTGGGCGTACACACGGAAATGTTCTCCGACGGCGTGATAGACCTGGTCGAGGCAGGCGTCATCACCAACGAGCGCAAGACACTGCACCGTGGCAAGATCGTGGCCGGCTTTCTGCTCGGGTCGCAAAGGCTCTACGAGTTTGTCGATAACAACCCCATCGTGGAAATGCACCCCACCGGCTACGTCAACGATCCTTTCGTAATCAGCCAGAACGACCGGATGGTGGCCATCAACTCAGCCATCGAAGTCGATTTGAGCGGGCAGGTATGTGCCGATTCGATTGGCCACAGATTCTATAGCGGTGTGGGCGGCCAGATTGATTTCATCCGTGGGGCCGCGCGTTCACGAGGCGGTGTGCCGATCATCGCGCTCCCCTCGACGGCCAGTGGCGGCAAGTTCTCGCGCATCGTTGCTGACTTGAAGCCGGGGGCCGGCGTGACCACCACGAGAAACGATGTACACTACATTGTGACCGAATTCGGAATCGCTGATCTGTATGGCAAGAGCATCCGCCAAAGGGCACAGGCGTTGATCACCATTGCTCACCCCGATTTTCGCGACGAGTTGCGCTATGCCGCGCGGGAGCTGCACTATTTGTGAACAGACGTGGAGGGGAGGGTTTCGGTTATGACCTTACCGAATGAGGATTTGCTGCAAATTTACGAGTATATGCTGCTGACCCGTGCTGTGGACGACCGCATCGACTTGCTCTTCAAGCAGGGGAAGATCGAGGGGGTCTCTTTTTCCAGCCTGGGGCACGAGGCGATAGCCGTCGGCGCGGCGTGGGCGCTGGGGCCGGATGATGTGGTGGCGCCGCTCCACCGTGATCTGGGGGCCTACTTGGTGCGCGGCATCACGCCCCGGCAGGTACTCGCCCAATTCTTGGGCCGGCGCACGGCACTCAGTCGAGGCCGCGACGGAAACACGCACGGCATGGGCGACCTGAACCTGGGCATTCTCGGCTACGTCAGCCCCCTGCCCGACCAACTCCCGTTGACGCTGGGCGCGGCCATGGCTTTCTGGGTGCGCCAGGAACCGCGTGTGGCGCTGGCCTTCTTTGGCGATGGCTCCAGCAGTGAAGGCGCGGCGCACGAAACGCTGAATCTCGCTTCGGTACTCAAAGCGCCGGCCGTCTTCATTTGCGAGAACAACCAGTTTGCCTATTCCACGCCGACGAAGAAGCAGTTTGCCATCGAGAATCTGGCCGATCGCGCCGCCGGTTACGGCATCCCCGGCGTTGTGGTGGATGGCAACGATGTGCTGGCCGTTTACGACGTGGTGCACAAAGCGGTGGAACGGGCGCGACGCGGCGAAGGCCCCACACTCATCGAGGCCAAGACCATGCGTATGCGTGGCCATGCGGCACACGACGATGCCTTCTACGTGCCACAGGAACTGCTCGCAGCGTGGCGCGAAAAAGACCCCATCCGCCGCTTCGAGGCGGCGCTACGCCAGCAGGGCCTGCTCTCCGATGAGCTGGCGGAAGAGATCGCGTCGCGCGTCGCCGCTGCCGTGGATGACGCCACGACTTTTGCCGAAAAGAGCCCCTTCCCCGAAGGGCGCGAGGCCCTCGAAGGCGTGTTCTGCGACGTGTAGGGGCAAGGTTCGCCCTTGCCCAAGGTTCGCCCTTGCCCAAGGTTCGCCCTGGCCCAAGGCTCGCCCTGGCCCAAGGCGACCGCAAGGGGCGCCCATACCGGAGAAAATTTGGAGGTGACAACGATGGAAGTGACATACCTGGAAGCCATCCATCAAGCCCTGGAAGAGGAAATGCACCGGGATGAACGGGTCTTTTTGCTCGGTGAAGACATCGGCGTGTACGGCGGTGCCTTCAAGGTGACGCAAGGATTGCTGGAGACATTCGGCCCGCGCCGTGTGATCGATACGCCGATGTGCGAGATTGCCATCGTTGGCTCGGCTATCGGGTCGGCCATGATGGGTATGCGCCCGGTGGCCGAGATTCAATTTGCCGATTTCATGGCCTGCGCTTTCGACCAAATCGTCAACGTGGCCGGCACCAGCTTCTATCGCTGGCGCGCTGCGGTGCCGATTGTCATTCGTGCGCCTTCCGGTGGTGGTGTGCGCGCCGGCCCGTTCCACTCGCAGAACCCGGAGGCGTGGTTTTGCCATGCGCCCGGCCTGCGGGTCGTCGTGCCGGCCACGGCCTACGACGCCAAAGGACTGCTGAAATCGGCCATCCGCGACCCCAACCCGGTGATCTTCCTGGAAAACAAATACCTCTACCGGCGGATCAAGGAGGACATCCCGACCGACGACTATGTTGTGCCCTTTGGCCAGGCCGCAGTGCGACGCAAAGGGAGCGATTTGAGCCTGTTGGCGTACGGGGCGATGGTCCACGAGGCGCTGGCCGCTGCCGAGGTGCTGGAGCAAGAAGGGATTGACGCCGAGGTGCTGGACTTGCGCACGCTGGTTCCCCTGGACGAAGAAACTGTGTTGGCCAGCGCACGCAAGACGGGCAAGGTGGTCATCACCCACGAGGCGAGCCGCACGGCCGGTTTTGGTGCGGAACTGGCCGCCCTCATCGCCGAACGGGCTTTCGACTATCTGGACGGGCCGGTATTGCGGGTCACGGCACCCGATACGCCTGTGCCCTATAGCCCGCCGCTGGAGGATTTTTTCCGTCCGGACGCGGCAAAGATCGCTGAGGCCGCGCGGCGGTTGGCCGCATACTAGCAGCTTGTCGGAGAAAGAATCATGGGGCACAGATTTGCAGGATAAACACAGATTTTTCTGAATGTTTTATCTCTGTTTTTCGTATCCTCTCAATAATCCGTGTGGTAGGGGCATGGCCTTGCGCCTGCCCCGTAGGGCGACCGCAAGGGATCGCCCCTACTTTTTGAGAAGATACTGTTTTTCTGTGAGAATCTGTGTCCTACAGAAACATAGACAACTTTTTGTCGATGTTGACGTATCTTCTCAATATTCCGGGGCGAAGAAGTTCGACTTTTACCAAAAGTCGAACTTCTGGGTCGTCCCACCCCGTTTTATTGAGAAGATACGAAATGGGTGAGCAAAGGAGCGCGTTGCGAATGGAGGGATTTGTCGTAAGACCGGCTCGACCGGAAGACAAAGAAGCGGTGCTGGCCTTTTGTGAGCATACCTGGGACGAGTTTGGCGACTACATCGCCGATGTTTGGGACGAATGGCTTGCTGATGTGACCGGCGCTTTTTTGGTAGGTGAACTGCACGGCAAGCCGGTCGCCATCGGCAAGGTGACCGCCCTGGGCCCGGGCGAGATTTGGCTGGAGGGGTTGCGGGTGGCCCCAGAGGTGCGCAAGTCGGGTGTGGCCAATGCCTACATGGCCGGCCAGCGCCAGTACCTGGCCCGGCTGAGGCCGCGGGTGCTGCGCCTGGCCACCGGTGTGCACAACGCAGCCGTACATCACATTATGGATAGGTCGAACTTTCGTCGCGTAGCAACCCCGCTTTGTTTCAGGGGGAGGGCGGACGAATCGATCGTGGCCCCGGCCCCGCAAACGTTGGGGCCGGAGGAGGGGCCGGCGGTGATGGCCCTGCTGGAACGGTCCGAGGTGTTCGCGGCCGGTCACCGGCTGTGCGCCGTCGGTTGGAGGTGGCCGGCGTTGACGCCTGCTCGCCTGGCCGAACACTTGCGCGCCGGTGAAGTGGTCGGCTATCGCCGTGCGGACCGGTCCCTTGCTGCGGTCGCCCTTACGCCAGATGCGCACGATTTCTTGGCGGAACGGGGCCGCTTGTGGGTTGGGCTGCTGGATGGCGCGCAAGATTCCGTCGCCGATTTGGTGCGGGCCCTGCGTCGAAAGGCCACAGCCACACCGGACCGCGAGGTATTGGCCTTTGTGCCCAAAGGGTCGCCCTGGCCGGAGATTCTGGAAGCGGCCGGTTACGTGAATGACAAGGCCCTGAACTTTGCGATTTTCGAGCGGGTCATACGCGGAAGGAATTGAATGAGTATGCCATCACCAGACAATGAAGAGCGCCGGCAACCGGCCACCTGCCCGTTGTGTGGGCATCTGCGCAATCCGGCGGAGATGAAAACCTGCCGGACGTGTGGAAAGTCGCATTGCAAACGGTGTAGCGGGCTGCGGCGGGCAGAAACGGCAGGCTACTGGTCGGAACAATGGCATCATCTGCCGGTGGCGTGGGAAGGGATTTGCCAGAACTGTTTCGATAGCTGGGCCGAAGCGGCAATCACTTGTGCCTCATGCGGCAAAGCGGTCGCATCGGAGGAAATCTATTGGGGTGGGCCGTGCGATAAGTGCCGGGACTACGTCTGCTACGATTGTGCTCGCACCAAGCAGCGTGCCGGCGGCGGCTGGGAAGCTCCCGGCGGTGTTTGGGACCATCGTTGCCGCAAGCACGTGGGCCGCTTCGCCAGAGGCTGGCATACTCCAGAACGCCCGCAGCGGGCCGGCGAAAACTGATCGTCTGTATGAGCCGGCGTCACCAGTCCGAAACCGGGTGGCCCGGGCAGGGCGCAACGCTCCTTGCTTTTGGGTTGCTGGCCCTGTTTTTGCTGGCCTTTGCCTACCGGAGTTGGGCGGTAATCAGGTTTCCCTACACGATTGAGTATGGCGAAGGGCCGGTGCTCGATTGGGCGCGCCAGTTTGCACGAGGAGGCTGGCCATACAAACCGATTGAGGGCTTCCCCTACACTTTTTCCGTCTACACCCCTCTCTATCTCTGGCTTTCCGCACAATTCTTGCGTTTGGGCGGGCCGGCGCTGTGGGGCGGGCGATTGATTTCGGCCGGCAGCATCTTGCTGAGTGCCTGGGTGATCTATGCCCTGGCCCGTCGTGAGAAGACGGCGCAGAGGTGGGCGATGATGGCCGCGTTGCTCTTTCTCGCCTCTCCCTTCGCCTACCGCTGGGCTACGTTTTTCCGTCCCGACGCGCTGGCATTGGCCTTTAGCCTGGCCGGCATGTACCTGGCATATCCTGTAGGGGAAAAGACGTTTGCGCCGCGCCGCATCTTCTTTGCTTCCCTGCTCTTCTTGCTGGCCTTCTATACCAAACAATCGTTCGTTGCCGCGCCGCTGGCATACGGCCTTGTGCTTCTATCGCAAGACAGACGGCGGGGGCTGCTTTGGGCCTTGGGAATGGTCACGGCCGGGGGACTGGCCTTCGCCGGCTTGAATCTGGCCACCGGAGGGACTTTCTTTACGGACGTGGTGATCGGCAACGCCAACCCCTACAATTTGGCGGCGTTTCTGCGATTTACCGGCGGGTTTCTGGCACTTGTTGCCCTGATCGCAATTTCGGCGGGGGGAGAATTGCTGATGGAGTGGCGCGAGCGGCACCTTTCCTTGGCCGGGGTTTATTTCCTGTGCGCAGCATTGGTGACGCTCTCCGCCGGCAAGGCGGGCGCGTGGGAGAACTATTACTTGGAAACGCTGGCCGTGATGTGCCTGCTCGCCGCCATGGCCTGGCAACGCTTGGGCGACCGGCGCAATGGAGGATGGGCGACCCTGCTCGTGGCCCTGCTGGTGATTGCACAACTGGGCCTCTTCCTGCCGGGATTTGAGCGGTTGGGGCCGGTCGCCGAGGCGGCCTGGCTGCAACATACGGCCCAGATTGACGAGCAGCTCTCCGCACGGTTAGCGGGAGTGCCTGACCCCATCCTGGCGGAGGATATGGGCATCCTGGCCGTCAATGACCGGCCCGTTGCCATCCATTCTTTTGTCTATACACAACTTGCCGCTCAGGGGGCGTGGGACCCCGCGCCCTTCTTGCAGGACCTGGCCGCACACCGTTTCCCGCTCCTCGTTCTTCGCCGGGGCGCACACGCCGACCGCGAGGGCTTCCACCGCTTCAGTCGGGAAATGCTGTCGGCCATGGAGATGTACTATGCCTGCACCGGGCGGGTGGACGGCTATGAATTGTGTAGACCGGCGCGCCCTTTTCGTGCATACGATGGGGACCTGGCCCAAACGATTCGCCTGCTGGGGTACGACGTTTCCTCGCCGGGAAGGGCGCGGGAGGGGTCTGGGGGGGTGATTCGTCCGGGACAGCCGCTCACCGTCACTCTGCTATGGCAAGCGGAAGCTGTGCCGGCCGCCGATTACACGGTCTTCGTCCACCTGGTGGATGCGCAGGGAAAACGTTGGGCGCAACATGATGGGCCACCACGCGAGGGGACATTTCGTACCCGGCAGTGGCGGGCCGGCGACGTGATCCGCGATGTCCACAGGCTGGTCGTTCCCGGCGATGCGCCCCCGGGGCCATACCAGCTATTGGTCGGCATGTACCGGCCAGAGACGGGAGAGCGGCTGCCGGTTGCTTCGGGCCGGGCCCAGGATAACGCCTTGATCATTCCGTGGCATGAATAGGGAAGCTATCACTATCGGGGAGCGTCGAGCGTGGGCTTCGCCAGACCTGACGGGTTTCACGGACGGCTTCGCAGGGCCGGTACGCCGCCGGTGAGGTTGCCTTCCGTGCCTGCCCAGGCAACGGGGGAAAACCTGTCAGGTCTCAAGGCTTATTCGCTCAGTCGCTGTGCGCAGAGGGTACGACAGGAATCGGCAGTGTACTCTGGTTCGGTTTTGCGGGCGCTGTTTTCACCGGCAAAGGCCACAGGAATCGGCGGGTCGGGCTTGGGTTGCTAAGGGGCAAGCCGGTCCATGAACTGTCTTTCTCTGTCCCTGTGTGGCGCATCACCACGACGCTCCACCGGTATAGTTGTCCTTTGGTCTGCTCAGGATCGCGGAGGTCTGGGGAGACTCGCCAGCTTGTGGTTTTGAGCCATTTCATCCACGATTGTGTCGCAGCGGGGCCCCGCAGCCGTTCCAACCGGACGACATAGTATTCTTCGGGATCGAGGATGCCCACCGAGGTCCAACTCAATGTTGGTGATTCGTCTGCGGCAAGGCGCGTACCGTTGATGGGCCACAGCGGTGCCGGAACGGCGTAGGGCAGGGAAGCCGTCGGTGATGGGGAAGGGGACCGGGTAGCGACGGGCACGGGTGTAGCTGTTCCCAGCGGAATCAGCAATTCTTGTCCCACGCGGAGTCGTGTGGGGTCCTCGATGCCGTTCGCGGCCATGATGACCTCTACGCTCGCGCCATTCTCGATGGCGATGTTGCTCAGGCTGTCGCCGGACCGTACGATGTGCGTAACGCCGGCCGGTTTTTGCTGCGCAGGTTCCGTTTTCGCGCTTGGGCCGGTGGCCGGTTGGTGGGGTGGCGCGGGAGTAGATTTCGCCGCCCGGGCATAGCGATTGTCGTGGGTCCGGGCCTGTGCGGGCTTGGCGGGTGCCGGGCCGGAGGGTGCCGCACCTGCTGCGGGAGGTGCGGATGGCGACGTGGAGGCCGCCGAAGTCGTGTCCGTCTGTAGCGCCACTTGGTCAGATGTGTCCTTGGGAATCATCAAGGTCTCGCCTGGACGCAACGTAGCGTTGCGGTTCAGGCCATTGGCTTGGAGAAGGGCGTCTACGGTAATGCCGAATCGTCTGGAGATTCGCCAAAACGAATCGCCAATGCGAACCACGTAGGCGACCGGCGTGTTTGTTGCCGTCGGGCTGGGTATTGGCGTAGGCGAAAACGTCGTCGTTGGAACGGGTGTGTGGGAAGGCTTGGGCGTAGCGGTCAGCGATGGCAGGGGCGTCGATGTAGTAGCCAACGCTACAGGCTGCGCAGGGGCTGCTGCTGCGCAAGCAGACAAAGCCAGTATCAGGAACATCCCCCAAAGACAGAACAGCACGCGACGTGTGGCCGACATTGGCTTCACCTCCTGGCCTCTCTGTCATTGCTAATAAATGGCAGGACAGGTTTCATTGCCCGATTATAACAAAGAGTGACGAATTTGCCAAATGGGGCTTGTGTTCAGGAAAAAACGCTCTTTGGAGCCGAATCGGGCGACTTCTTGGTCTCCTCACGATTCACGAGACGTTGGATTTCCTCCAGAGCTTGCTTGATGGTGCGATCGGTTGTATCCAGCACCACGGCATCGTCTGCGGCCTGGAGGGGGGCCAGTGCTCGCTCGCTGTCGATTTTGTCCCGGCGGCGCATATCTTTCAGCACGGCCTCGTAGGGCATCGTCTGTCCGCGCGCGCGCAAGTCGCGCAGGCGACGTTGGGCGCGTTCTTCCAGCGTGGCCGTGAGATAGATTTTCAGGTCTGCCTGGGGCAGTACCACGGTGCCAATGTCACGACCCACCATGACGACGTGGCCCCGCGCGCCGATTTTTTTTTGTTGTGCGGTCAGCGCTTCTCTGACGCCGGCGTAGGCAGAAACCTGCGAAACGTTGCTGTCCACCTCCGGCGTGCGCAAGCTCCATGTCACATCCGCGCCATCTACGGTCACCGTGTTCTGGCGGCCGTCGTGAACCGTAGGGGGGGCGATTTCAATCGAGACCTCGTGGGCCAGGCGAGAGACGGCTGCTTCGTTGGCGGGGGAGATTTGTCTCTTCAGGGCTATCCAGGTTACCGCGCGATACATTACGCCGGTATCGAGGAACAGGTAGTGCAAGCGATTGGCCAAAGCACGTCCTATTGTGCTCTTGCCAGAAGCCGCCGGGCCATCGATGGCAATGGTGGAAGGCCGGCTTCTCCGGTCAGAATTCGAGTTTTTTTCGATGGATGACAATGCTTTGTACCACCCCTTCTGCGGCGAGGAGCATAATCAAGGAGCTGCCACCGTAGCTGACGAACGGAAGCGGCATACCTGTGGCGGGCAAAACACCAAGGTTCACGCCGATATTGACCACGCTCTGAAAAAGAATCATGGAAGCGATCCCGACAATCGTCAATCGCCCAAACCCGTCCCGCGCCAGGCGGGCATTCCTGATCAATCGCAATAACAGCAAGGCGAGCAAGAGGAAGAGAATCATGGCACCGATGAACCCGAGCTCCTCTCCGAGTACGGAGAAAATGAAGTCCGTGTGCCGAACGCGAAGGAAACGCAATTGGCTCTGTGTACCCCGGAGATAGCCTTGCCCCCACAAACCGCCCGAACCCAGGGCAATGCGCGCCTGGAAAATGTTGTAGCCTGCCCCCAGAGGGTCCCTGGCCGGATTCAGGAAGGTCAGGACGCGTTCTTTCATGTAAGTGTGCATGGACATCCAAAGCATGGGCAACAACGCAATTCCCCCGGTACCCAAGAGCAGCAAATGCCACAGTGGCAGCCCGGCCATGACGACCATTCCGAGCCAGATCACGCCCAACACAATCGTGGCGCTCAAGCTCGGTTGGAGGTAGACCAGGATCATGGGAGGGGCAATGACGACAAACGAGGCCCACAGTTTCCACCAATTGCCTTCCCGGTCGGCAAGGAATCGCGCCAGCACCAGAATCAACAGGAGTTTGCTCAGTTCGGATGGCTGGACCGGGAAGACGCGCAAATCAATCCATCGTTGAGCGCCCCCGTACGTGCGGCCGATCAGGGCGGTCAGTGCCAGCATGATCAGCACAAAGACATAGAGAGGCTGAACGAATGTGGCATACAAGGTGTAGTCAACCATACTCAATAGGACCATGATCACCAGCCCGGCGATCAGATAGAGCACCTGACGCAATACAAAGTTCTCGGATAGCGGGATAGGATCAGAAGAGAATGTAGTGGTGGCACTATAGATCATGGCCAACCCCAGGCCAACCAAAGCCAGGGTAAGGAGCAAGAGTGTGTAATCAAAATGGCGCAGCGTTCTATTGTCGATCACAAGTCGTTCTCAGTTACCTTTTGGTGTTGGAGTCTTTTGTCGCCGGGACACGAAGAAAGATCAAGCGGCGAACCTCCTCGCCCGAGAAGCATGTTTTCCGTCGTTGCGTGCCTGCAAGGGAGGCGTGCTGCCGAGCGATTGGTCAAGCGCGGCCCTCTGGAGTGTGCCCCGCTCTTCGGGAACTACGGATGGGGATGTTGGCAACCAGCTTGCTGCGGTCACGGCCTTGCGTCAGATTGATCTCCATACCGGCTTGGTCTATATCCAGGTACTTGGAGATGACATCGATGATCTCGTGCCGTAGTGTCTGGATCAGTTCGGGCGAAACGCCGGCACGGTCATGCACGAGGACCAGTTGCAGTCGTTCCCTTGCCACATCGCCACTGCGTCGTTGTCGCCGAAAAACGCGATTCCAGTTTACCATAATCTTCCCCTCTTCCTGTTGCTCACCGGACGCGGTCGAGCAGCCGGGATAGAAAACTGCGCGAATCACGCAGGGGCATGAAAGATATTTCTTCACCCAATATACGCGCGGCCACGTTCCGAAAAGCTTGCCCTGCCCGAGAGTGCTCTCCCAACGCCACCGGCACGCCGCGATTTGTGGAGATGATGATCTCTTCGTCTTCCGGGATGATACCAATGAGGTCAACGGCAAGAATCTCGATTACATCATTTGTATCGAGCATGTCGCCCCGTTGCACCATGTTTGTACGCACACGATTGATGATCAAGTGTACGGGCCCTTTTTCGGCTGCTTCCACCAGTCCGATGATGCGGTCTGCATCGCGCACCGCCGAGATCTCTGGGGTGGTGATGACGAGTACATAATCTGCCCCGGCGACCGCGTTACGAAAACCTTGTTCGATTCCGGCGGGGGAGTCGACCAGGACAAAATCGAAGTCCTTTCGCAAGACATGGCACAGTTCGGCCATTTCGGCGGGGCTTACGGCCGTCTTGTCCCGCGTTTGCGCGGCCGGGAGAAGGTGCAATTCCGGCAAACGTTTGTCCCGAATGAGGGCCTGGCGCAGACGGCATCGCCCCTCTACGACATCCACCAAGTCGTACACAATCCGGTTTTCAAGTCCCATGACTACGTCCAGGTTGCGCAACCCGATGTCGGCGTCTATGCACACCACGCGTTTGCCTTGTAATGCTAAGGCTGTGCCCAAGTTGGCTGTGGTAGTTGTCTTGCCGACCCCCCCTTTGCCCGATGTAATGGTAATCACGTACCCTGCCATATTGTCACCCTCTCTTCAACCAATGCTCATAGGTAATCAGGTCATGCTTTGGGTCGCCGTCAGCCATGATCGGTCCAGGCCTGTACGATGATTTGATCGTCACGCACCAGGGCGATCTCTGGGGTCACTTTGCCGGCGGATGGCGCTTCCGGTGCCCGGGAGAAGTACCCGGCGATGCGCAATTGCGTTGGTGCCAAGTCCAGAGCACAAACTACGGACTCTTCGTTGCCGGTTGCGCCGGCGTGGACAACGCCGCGAAGTTTGCCCCATACAATGATATTGCCTCCGGCAACCACTTTGGCGCCAGGATTCACGTCGCCCAATACGATCACGTGTCCCTCGTACTGGATCCATTGTCCCGATCGCAGCGTACGTTCGACGAGTACAGCCGGCTCCCCGGTAACGGCGTGACGGCCGGCTGTGTCGGGCGCATGCACGGGCTCTTTGCCCGGCCGCGTACGCATCACGCGAAGGCCCAATTCTGATGCCGCGAGTCGCGTGTCGGGTAGGTCGGCGACCACGCCGATCAGCCGAAGGCCATGTTTCACGAGCAAATCTTCCATGCTCCCCAGCTCATCGGCGGAAAGGTGGCGAGAGCCCACTTCCAGGATGATCCGCCCACCCCGAAAGAATTCAGGTTGTACGCTCACCTTGCGTTCCAACTCAGATGTCCATGCCGTCCATGGGCCGTCTTCGGGAACGATGGTCAAGAGTCCATTGCGCAGGCCCTTGATGGTCAGTTGAGCTTTCTTTTTCTCGTGTTCTGTTCGCATTTCTTTCATTGGTCGTATTCTGTATCTTCTCAAAAAGTAGGGGCGTACCCTTGCGGTCGCCCTATGGGGCAGCCGGTCACCCTACGGGGCAGCGGTCGCCCTACGGGGCAGGCGCAAGGCCGTGCCCCTACCCCGAATTATTGAGAAGATACCATATTCTCTCAAAAAAGGAGGGCGCTCCTGTCGCCAACTTTGCAGCCATAGGCGCGGTTTCCACCGCGGGCAGCTTCTGTCGCCAGTGGTGACACGCTCACCGGCCCTCGCGAAATTCTACCACGTAATGTTTGAAAGGTTGCACCTGCACGGTGAGTACCGGTGCTCCCGGTAAATCGGTCAGGCGGATGTTCCACGTGGGGGAGGAAGCCGGATTGAAATAATCGTATTGGAACTCGCCGTTGGGTCCGGTTGCAAACTGGGCCACGGGCGGGCCGCCTCCATCGAGTGTTACCTGTGTCCCCGGTATCCCGTTGCCGAAGCGGTCGATAACTTGTCCGGACAGGGTAGAGATTTCCTTTTCTTGTGGCTGAACGGAGACGATGTGTCCCTGGAAAGAACCTGGCTGTCCGGCGGGTGTCGGCGATGGGGCCGAAGGGGGCGGCGCGCCCCCTGTACTCGCAGGAGGCGTTCCCGGCGCGCTCCCCTCCGAACCGGAAAGGGGATGGGCCTGGAAATAGGCTTGCAAGATTTTCCGGGCAATGGGCACCGATACGGCCGAGCCTTCCCCTCCACCGTAGACGAAAGCGACTATGGCGATCTGTGGGTTTTGAAAAGGGGCGAAGGCCGTAAACCAGGCGTGGGTCGGCAAATTCCCCTCGCGGTCCCGGCGGCCAGGGAATTCAGCGGTGCCCGTCTTGCCGGCGATGGATATACCGGGGATGCTTACATGCCGTGCTGTGCCATTGAGTACAGCCTGGCGCAGGCCCTCCCGCACCAGGTTGAGATTGTCCTGGGAAACGGGCAGCCGGCGGATGATATCCGGTTGAAATCCGCGCAGGACATTGCCGTCTGCGTCTTGCACCTGGTAGACCAACTGGGGCTGGTAGAGCGTCCCCCCATTGGCGATTGCGGCCGTGGCATTCAGAACTTGCAGGGGGGTGGCCAGGATGGCACCTTGGCCGATGGCCATGTTGTATGTGTCGCCCGTCACCCAACTTTCTCCATAGTTCAAGCGCTTCCATTTCCTGTTGGGCACCAGACCGGCCGATTCCCCGGGGAGGTCAATTCCTGTATCACGCCCAAAGCCTAAGAGTCGTGAATAATCGGCGAGTTTCTCTATCCCCAGTCCTTGGAATTCACGATAGCCGCCTCCCACCTCGTAGAAGAACACGTCGCACGATTGTGCCAGCGCGCCCACCACATTCAGTTCTCCATGGCCGGGTTTGTACCAGCAGTAGAAGGGTTGGGCCAGGGTTGGGTCGTCCGGGAAGTATTTGTTGGGCAGCCAGATGGTGCCCGGATCATTGATGTATGTGTTGCGATCAATGACGTTTTCCTCCAGAGCGGCCAGTGCTGTGACAATCTTGAAAGTCGAACCGGGGGGGTACACTCCGCTGATGGCGTGATTCAGGAGGGGGCGAAAAGCGTCTTTGGTCAGGCGGTTGTAATCGTTCGTAGAAATTCCGCCGACGAAGAGGTTGTCGTCATAGCTCGGCAGGGAAACCAGTGCCAGGATCTGCCCATTTTGGGGATTCATGGCAATTACGACGCCCGATTTGGAATGGATGATAGCCATCTGTTTGCGCAGCGCTTCCGCAGCCACGCGCTGCAAATCCAAATCTATCGTGATGATCAAGTTGTGGCCGGCGACCGCTGGGACTTCGTTGATCATCCGCACTTCACGGCCGGCGACGTCTACTTCGGTTTGCCGTTGGCCTTTGTGCCCACGGAGTGTATTCTCAAAAACATACTCCACGCCGGAAAGGCCCACGATATCTTGGGGTGTGTAATCGCTGTTGGGTTGGCCCACGTAACGATCCACCTGTTCTGCGGGGATGCTCCCGACAAAACCGAGTACGTGGGACAGCAACTTGCCTTCCACATATTGGCGCTGTGCACGCACGGTCACTTCTACCCCCGGAAGGTTCTCATGTTCTTCCATGATGGCCAGGGCAACGTCCCGCGGGATGTTGTCTGCTATCACAATGGGTTGGTAGGGATTGAATTGCCCTTCCTGAAGTTGTTTGCGGATGTCTTCGATGTGTAGATTCTCTCCATTTGACGGACGGTTGGATAATGAAGCGCCGGCGATCTTCCCGTTCAGCATTGAAATCAGGCGCTCCAATACCTGTTCTTCGGCAGCATCATCGGCCATCGCTTTGGGCAACAGGCGAACGCTGAACCTGGGCATGTTGCGGGCCAACACCTTTCCGGTCCGGTCGTAGATCACGCCACGAGGAGCGTTGGTCGAAACTACATAGTAGCGGTTTTCGTCTGCCCGTAGCCGGTAGTGTCCCCCTTCGGCGATTTGAAGTCGCCACAGAGGTATGGCCAAGATGACGAAACTGGCCACGATTGCCACTTGAAACAGCAGAAAGCGCAGCCCTCTGTTTTGTGCATTCACGTTCGATACTCCGAAATCACCAACTTAGCTCTTTTTGTCCGGTAAAACGCTGTAGATTCTGGACAAGGCGGTGGATCAACGGTATGCTGAGTGTGTTGAGTAGCGCAATGGGAATGACCACCGAGCCAAAAGTAGCCAGCCAAGATACGGACCACCCTGAAATTTGAAGTAACAGCATCGAGACAACATAGTATGCTACAGAAGCCACCGCAGTAATCCCCAAAGACAAGAGCAGGTTCTGTCGAAAGACGTTCCGGCCGCCCACGCCACTGATCACGCCGCATAGGAGCATGGCGAAGGTATGGATGCCGAACGGGGCAGCAGACAACAAGTCAATCAACGCTCCGCCGATGAAACCCCAAATCATTCCTTCTCGCATACCCCGAATCAGACTCCAGGAAATGACGGTCAGGAGAACCAGATCGAGTCGTAGCCCCACCACTTCCAGGTGTGGCAAAATTGTAGATTGCAAAAAGGCAACGAATGGCAATACGAAAAGGGGCAGGTACAGATTGGTTTCTGATGTCATGGCTGCACCTGAAGCGGCGTGAAATCTTGCAAGACGATGACCAACTCCAGGCGGGAGAAATCGACGAAGGAGCGAATTTCTGCTTCCTGGAACATGTCTACGTCTCGCTGTTGGACGTTTTGCACCTGGCCAATGACCAATCCTTTGGGGAGATAACCGCCGAGGCCGGAAGTAACCACAATGTCGTTTGGAACGATCTCCTCGCCCTGCGGAACATAGCGGAGATAGAGTTTCCCTTGTCTACCGGCGACGATTCCGGTGGCACGGCTGCTTTGTAACAACCCGTTCACCCGGCTATTGCTGTCGGTCAGCAGCAGGACTTTCGACCAGTTCAAATCGGCCTCTGTGATTCGTCCCACCAGGCCGCGGGCAGTAACAACGGCCTGGCCTTGGCGTACGCCATCGGCGGTGCCCTGGTTCAGGAGCAGGGATTGCACCAGATTGCTTGGATCACGGCCAATCACGGTGGCCGGCGTCGAGCGGCCAATCACTTCGGCTAACTGCACCGTGTAATCCGGGTTTTTTTGCTTGAAGTCTAACAGTTCCCGTAGTTGCAGGTTTTGTTGTTCTACTTCGGCCAGGTGTACCTTGCTCAGCAACAGGTCGTTCGTTTGCTGGCGTAGTCGTTGGTTTTCGGCTTGCAGCGATCTAAGTTCATGTGCGGTATCGAGTGTATCCTGAATGCTCTGTCCAAGGTGGCTAAACATGGTTTGCGCAGGTACGAAAGCGCGCAAGACAAGACCTTCTACGGGTTGCAGCTTCTGGTTTTGATGCAGGGCCAGGGCTATGAGCGCAACCGCAGAAAGGGACAAAAAAGTCAGCACATTGCTGCGTAAGCGTATCGTCAACAGTGACTTCCCTTTCAGCCGGGTGCTATCCAAGAAAAGCGACGAATGAATTCGCCGCCTGAGACTGAGACTGCGAAGTGCGTTAAAACGCACTATTCTAGCACAACAGCAACCTGTTTCAACAGGTTTCGCAATTATAGGCGGGCAATTCATTGCTTGCCAAAGCCGGCCTGAGTAGTAACGATCAGCTATAAATTATCCGCAAAATACGAGCGGAAAGGAATAATTCAGTCACGACACAGGTAAAGGTCAAGATGGAATGCCGGCACGCTGCGTGGGAGCCAACACCTTGCGCAAGGTGTCCAGCTCTTCCAACACCATTCCCGCTCCCTTGACCACCGATGTGAGGGGGTCATCTGCGACGTAGACGTGCATCTTGGTCTCCTCCGACAATCTTTGAGCCAGTCCCAAGAGCAGCGCGCCACCGCCGGCCAAGGCAATACCATGTTCCATGAGGTCTGCAATCAATTCAGGTGGGGTTTCGTCCAGCGTGCTTCGCGTTGCTTCCACGATCATGCCCACTGGTCCGGCAAGTGCTTCGCGTATTTCCACACTACTGACGTTGATTGCTTCTGGCAATCCTGTAATCAGGTTTCGTCCCCGAAGGGTCATGGTTTTTTCTTCTTCGAGGGGGTAAGCAGACCCAATTTCGAGCTTTGTACGTTCGGCCATGCGTTCGCCAATCAAAAGGTTATATTTTTGACGGGCATAGTTGACAATCTCTTCATCCATTTCGTCGCCGGCTACGCGAATGGAGTGATTGACCACAATTCCGCCCAGCGCGGTGACGGCAACTTCGGTCGTACCCCCTCCAATGTCGATGATCATGCTCCCCAGCGATTCGGTAACCGGCAAGCCAGCACCAATGGCGGCGGCCATCGGCTGCTCGATGAGGTGTGCTTCGCGCGCGCCGGCGCTGATACAGGCGTCGCGGACCGCTCGTTTTTCTACTTCGGTAACACCGCCCGGTATGCCCACGATGACCCGTGGACGGGCAATGGGCAAGAAGCCCTTTTCGTGGACTTTGCGGATGAAATAGTGCAACATCCGCTCCGTCACGTCGAAATCGGAGATCACCCCGTCTCGAAGCGGTCGGATGGCAACGATGCTGGCCGGCGTTCGTCCCACCATCTGTTTGGCTTCACTGCCAATTGCCAGCACGCGCTTGGTCCTGGATTCAATGGCCACGACCGAAGGCTCATTGATCACGACCCCTTGGCCGCGAACCATGACAAGCGTGTTCGCCGTACCAAGATCAATAGCAATATCCCGCGAAAAGAGTCCCAAGAAGAAATTCAGCAGACTGAACACGCGACACCCTTCCTCAATTCATGTTTCTGGTGGCCGGGTGAGCGGACGATACTGCTCGACCCGTAGTTTCACCCGGCGCACCAGTGCCGATTTCAATGCAAGATAGGGGCTTCCCCATTGCGCAGGTTAGGCAGCCCCCTGTTACGTGTTGCTGTGAAGACATGGGGTGTTTCAACCACAGATTGCACAGACCAAAAAACGAACATTTCGTGGTATCCGTGGTCCTTTTATGTTTACCAGCAACCAAGCGGGAGACTGCCGCAGAGTAAAAAACCAAGAGAAGTCCGAGACTCAGCGCAATCTGTGATTATCCTGTTTGGTTCTGGCTTGTCAACTAGCAGCTTGTCGGAGAAAAGAAAGAATCATGGGACACAGATTTGCAGGATAAACACAGATTTTCCGATGATTTGGCCTGAACATCTGTGTTTCTCTGTGAGAATCTGTGACCTAATAGAGAAGAAAACAGACCTCTCCGACAGCCTGCTAGGCAGTCGGAGTTAGCTTGCTGGCTCCTCTTCTCCTGGCTGCGTCGTCTCTTCTGTTTCTGCTTCAACAGATTCCAGCGCTTCCTCGTCGACCACTTCGGTGGTTTCGGCGACCCGGGCATGCACGATCTGGGCCACCCATTCTTCAGGGTCGGACAGCAGGCGAACGGTGGGCCCCAGTGGTAAATCTGCCACAGAAATTTTTTGGCCGACTTCCGCGAGACTGGTAAGGTCCACCCGAATTTCGGCAGGCAAATTCATGGGGAGGGCCGACACTTCCACCTTGTCCAGATTTTGGACAAGTACGCCCAGATTCTGCATCATGGGGCGTGGTTCTCCGTCAAAAACCAAAGGTATGGATGCCGAGATTTCTTGGTCCATGACTACGGCCTGAAAGTCCACATGAAGCAGTTGTTGGGTGAGGGTGTCAACTTGGATCTCGCGTGCCAGTGAGGCGTACGAAAGGCCTTCTGGCATGAGCTTCAGGTCGATCAGTTGCGTTCTCCCAGAAAGAGCAAGTGTCCTTTCCAATGCACGCTCGTCCACTTGGAGCGGCCTTGGATCAATAGCCGGGCCGTATAGAACAACCGGGGTAATTCCCTGCCGTCGTAACTGACGGACTTTTTTGCCTAGCACTGTACGCTTGGATGCTTCTAGTTGAAGTTCACTCATGATTGTACGATCACTCCTTGTAAAATTCGTCCGTGATGAAGATAACGGCCAGACGTCATTGCCGTTGAACGTTCGAGCGGTTGCATGGTACAACGTTGCAACGCTCTGCACGGTTTTCGTCTTTGGTGGCACACAAGCGCTCGGAAGGAGACCTTCACGAACGGTGGCCTTCATTTGCCAACCTCCATTGTAATGATCAAACTGACATCTGCCCTATTCTAATGTACTTTTCCCTTTTCGTCAAACATCACTGCGTTTGTGCAGCACGCCGGAAGATAAGATATTGTCAAATCGGCATCCCTGTGTTATAATTTGTGCCGTAGTTCACCTGCTTGACGACAAAACGTACATTTCTTTTACCTATCCGCGGAGGCATATTCATGAAGTTACAAGAATACCAATCTAAACGTCTATTTGCCCAGTTTGGCGTTCCCATTCCGGACGGTGATGTGGCGACAACACCTGCCGAGGCACGCGAGGTTGCTGCGCGCCTTGGCGGCACGGTTGTGGTCAAGTCGCAAGTTCTGGTGGGAGGGCGTGGCAAGGCCGGCGGGGTGAAACTGGCCAAATCTGCCGATGAGGCCGGGCGCGTGGCAGACCAAATCTTGGGCATGGACATCAAAGGACTGACCGTCCACAAGGTCTTGATCGACCAGGCCGCTGACATTGCAGACGAAATTTACCTCGGCGCTGTGATGGACCGCGCCGCCCGTCGCGTAGCCCTCATGGCCTCCGCAGCCGGTGGCATGGACATCGAGGAGGTGGCCGCTACCACCCCCGAGAAGATCATCACGGTCCGTATTGACCCGGCCGTAGGGTTCCAAGATTACCAGGCACGCCAGTTGGCCTTTGGCATCGGACTGGCCAAAGAACTGGTGCGCCCCTTTACCACAATTGCCCACCAACTCTTCGATTGTTTTCTGAGCAGCGACGCAACCCTGGCCGAGATCAACCCCCTCGTGGTGACCGGCGACAACAAGCTGTTGGCCGTAGACGGCAAGGTCGTACTTGACGATAGCGCACTCTTCCGCCATCCCGACCTGGCCGCCTTGCGCGACGCCGATGAGGAGACAGAAGCAGAGACGGAAGCGCGCCGCCACGGCCTGAGCTACGTGGACCTGGATGGCGAAATCGGCTGCATGGTCAACGGTGCCGGATTGGCGATGGCTACGATGGATGTGATTAAGCTCTATGGCGCTGAACCTGCCAACTTCCTGGACATCGGCGGTGGCGCACAAGCCGACAAAGTAGCAGCGGCCTTGCGGATCATCCTGGCCGATCCAAAGGTGAAAGCGGTACTCTTTAACATCTTCGGCGGTATCACCCGCTGTGATGAAGTAGCCAAAGGCATCCTGGAGGCTTTTGAACAGATCGACACCGATGTGCCGATGGTCACTCGCCTGGTCGGCACGAACCAGGAAGAGGGCCGCGCCATCTTGGCCGGCGCCCAAATGGCCACAGCAAACAGCCTGGCCGAAGGCGCACAAAAAGCGGTCGCTGCCGCACGAGGCAATTTGTAACCCCCGACGATGGATAATTGGGCATGGTTCAGCACGGTCTGAAAGCAGGTTGACAAATGGAGTTTTGGTGCCGGGAAGAATCCGCGTAAAACGTGAAATGTAATGCGTGAAAGAAGGCTCTTTTCACGGGCCACGCGTCACGGATTTTGCCTGTGCAAACCGTTACCATTTGTCCAACTGTTTTCTTTGTAAAATGAACCGTGCCGATAATTTAAGATAGATTTGAGTTCTTAATGGTCAATTTTGATTGGACTGCTCTGCAGAACGAGGCGGTACGACATCTACAGGCACTCATTCGCCTGGAAACGGTGAATCCGCCCGGGAACGAAGCGCTGGCCGCAGAATACTTGGCGGACATCCTGCGCGATGAAGGCATCGAACCGGTCATCCTGGAAGGGTCCCCCGGACGCAGCAACCTGGTTGCCCGACTGCGCAGCGCAGATGAAGCGGCCCCCTTGCTCTTGATGGGACACACCGATGTGGTGCCGGCCGAGGCAGACCATTGGACGCATCCCCCCTTCGCCGCTGAAATTGCGGACGGCTACATATTTGGCCGGGGGGCCGTGGACATGAAGCAGATGGTCGCCATGGAATTGATGGTCATGTTGCTTCTCCGGCGCATGGATGTCCCGCTCCGGCGTGACGTAATCTTCATGGCTTCCGCAGACGAGGAGGCCGGCGGGGAATGGGGTGCCGGCTGGCTGGTGGACAACCACCCAGACCTCATCCGGGCGGAATACGCCCTGAACGAAGGGGGCGGTTTTGCCTTCGAAGTGGGAGGGACGGTTTTCTACGCCTGCCAGACGGCCGAAAAGGGCTATGCTCGCTTCGCGTTGCGGACACGCGGGAAGCCGGGCCATGCTTCCGTGCCGCACAATGACAACGCTGTGATACACCTGGCTGCGGCCATACAGTGCCTGGGAGAACAGACCCTCCCCGTACACGTCACCACCACCCTGCGCACGATGTTCGAAACCATCGGTGAAACGCAAACGCCGGAAGTACGCGCTGCTCTGCAAACGCTGCTCGATGGAGGGGGACTTGACCCAGACAGCCTCCCCATTCGGGAAGACCTCCGTCGCACGTTTGTGGCTATGCTCCACAACACGGCCACCCCCACCATGCTGCAATCTGGCAGCCGCGTGAACGTAATTCCATCGGTGGCCGAGGCTCATGTAGATGGGCGCATCGTTCCCGACCAAACGAGAGAAAGTTTTCGGGCAGAGCTGGAAGCGGTGCTGGGGGATCAGGCCGAGATCGAGTTCCTGGATTATGGCGCTCCGCTGGAAAGTGGGCCCGATTCTCCCCTGTTCGAGGTCATTCGCCAGGTGATGATGGAAACGATGCCCGGTGCCGTGCTGGTTCCGTACATGTTGACCGGTGCGACCGACGCCAAGCACGTTACCCGGCTGGGCACGCAAGTTTACGGCTTCTCGCCGGTATTGTACAATCCGCAAGTGGAACATTTCGGCTTGGCCCATGGCCACGACGAACGCATCGCCGTAGATAGCATGGGTTTTGGCACCCATACCTTATTTGACGTAACCAAACGCTTTTGTCAATCGAATGCGTGAATCGGGGGACCGGTTCGCTCATTCGCCAATTGCTGTTTCAATATCAGGAGGAATTTCATGAGCATCCTTGTCGACAAAAACACCCGTCTGCTGGTACAGGGCATTACCGGCCGCGAGGGGACTTTTCATACGGAACAGATGGTTGCCTACGGGACCCCCGTCGTTGCCGGCGTCACCCCCGGTCGCGCCGGGCAGGAAGTTGCCGGCGTGCCGGTCTTCGACACGGTTCAGAAGGCCGTGGACGAGACGGGCGCCAACACGTCTATCATCTACGTGCCGGCCCGCTTTGCCCCCGACGCCATCTTGGAGGCCGCCGATGCCGGCATCGGCTTGATCGTTTGCATTACCGAAGGCATCCCCGTACTGGACATGATCCCGGTCAAACGATACCTGGACACCACCGGCACACGCCTCATCGGCCCAAACTGTCCCGGCTTGACCACGCCAGACGAAGCCAAAGTGGGCATCATCCCCGGCTACATCCACAAGCGTGGCCCTGTGGGGCTGGTTTCCCGAAGTGGTACGTTGACCTACGAGGTCGTCTGGGAGTTGACCACCCGAGACATCGGGCAAAGCACGGTCGTCGGCATCGGTGGCGATCCGGTGCCGGGCTCCAACTTCATCGACGTCTTGAACCTGTTCCAGAATGACGCAGAGACAGAAGCGATTGTTATGATCGGTGAGATTGGCGGCACCGACGAAGAAGAAGCGGCCAAGTTCATCGCCGAAAACGTAACCAAACCGGTCTTTAGCTTTATCGCCGGGCGGACGGCCCCTCCAGGCAAGCGCATGGGGCACGCCGGCGCAATCATCTCCGGCGGTACCGGCACCGCGGCAAGCAAGATCGCGGCGCTGGAAGCGGCCGGAGCTCGCGTGGCCGGCCATCCCGGTCAGGTGGCCGAATTCGTCGCCGAAACGCTGTCGTAGCGCGGCCAGACTGAAAGAAGTCGTACCGAAACTTCTGGATTCCTGTACGAAGAGCAAGAAAACTTTACTACCAAGGCACGAAGACACAAAGGAAAACAGACCCTTTGTGTCTTGGTGTCTTTGTGGGGAAGAATCGTCCAAACACGATTCTTTGCCCCCGTGTGGCTCAGGATGACATCTTTGCGGAAGGTGTAGGGTGGCCAGGCACACCATCATGCGGAAGGAAAAATCGGTTCGCAAAGCACCCCAACCATCTTCTGACCACTTGCGCCTCTATGAAGGACGCTGGGTGGCTATGATCGGCCCGCGCGTGGTGGGGGTGGGCAAGACGCCCCGTGAGGCCTGGACAGCCGCTCGTCGGCTGCGTCCGAAAGAAGACCCCATTTTGCGATTTGTTCGCCCAAGCCCCTCATGAATGCCCGATTCTCCCTCGCCGAAGCCTTGTCCGGCGGCGATCCTTTCCTGCAAGAAGTCGTGCAATACGTCGCACAGACGTTCAAGGGCATCTATCTTGTCGGCGGGACCGTGCGCGACATGGTATCGGGGCGGGGGTTGCAGGGGGATGTTGACTTCGCCGTTGCTCACGGCTCCGGTTGCGACGTCGCGCGTCGTGTGGCAAACCATTTTCGGGGTGCGTACTACCCACTCGATCAGGAACGAGACACGGGGCGGGCCATTCTCGCCCGGCACGACCGCCGGCTGGCCCTGGACTTCGCGCACATCCGGGGCGATGACATCCTCGACGACCTGGCCGGCCGGGATTTCACCGTCAACGCCTTGGCCGTGGATGTACGCACAGGACGATTGTTTGATCCGGCCGGCGGACTGCACGATTTGGCCAAAGGCAAACTGCGCGCACTCTCTGCCGGCGTGTTCCAAGCCGATGCGGTCCGCTTACTGCGTGCTTCCAGACAAGCGGCGGAACTGGGCTTGACGATTGATGCAGACACACGAGACCAAATCATCCGCGATGCGCCCTTGCTGGCAAACGTGTCGGGCGAACGTGTGCGCGATGAGTTTTGCCGCCTGCTTGCGCTTCCTCGCGGAGCTGCGCACCTGCCGGATGTGGCCCAGCTCGGGCTGTTGACCACGGTTTTCCCAGAGCTGGCCGCGCTCAGGGGATTGAAGCAGCCCGCACCGCACAAGTTCGATGCTTTCGAGCACACGATTGCGGCTGTGATGGCTTTGGAGGACTTGCTTCAGGCGCTCTATGGCCAGCCGGACAGCGCGGTGAGGCTTCTGCAGGTGGATGAGCAACATCGTCCGCAAGTCGCCGAATACCTTGCGGGGACGCTGTCGGCCGGCCGCTCCCGCGCCCTCCTGCTCAAATTCGCCGCCCTGTTGCACGATGCCGGCAAGCCGTCGTGTCGTACGGTGGATGAGCGGGGTCGCGTACATTTCTATGGGCACGAAGGCGTTGGAGCGGAGATGGCGGGGACGGTCTTGCAACGCCTCCGTTTTTCGAGCGCGGAGGTTTCCTGGGTGCAGACGATCACGCGCAACCACATGCGCCCGCTACAAATGGTCAATCAGCCGGCCAGCCGGCGGGCCATCTACCGTTTCTTCCGCGATACCGGTGCTGCCGGCCTGGCCGTGGTGGTACTCTCCCTTGCCGATGTGCGGGCGACCTGGGGGCCTGATTTGACCGAGTCTTTGTGGAAGAAACATTTGGATGTGGCCAAGAGACTCTTTTCGGCCTTTTTTCAAGAGCGCGAAGAAGTCGTATTCCCGCCCTCACTGATCAATGGACGAGAAGTTATGCGCCACTTGCAACTATCGCCCGGTCCCGTGATCGGACGCCTCTTGGAGTCGGTGCGTGAAGCACAGGCCGCGGGCGAGGTTCGGTCACGTGCCGAGGCACTCGCCCTGATAGAGCAAATTCACAGTGATGAACAGCGTGGAGCGTAGAGCGGGGGACGACGGAACACGCATTGGGCCAAGAAGTTCAACTTCTCCGAGAAGTTGAACTTCTAAACTTATTTTCAAAATGGCGGGACGTGAAACGTGAAGACGTGAAACGTATTGCGTCTTACGCATCACGCATCACGTTTTACCTGACACCTGACACCTGACACATTACAGAATTTGGGGCTTTCTCCTGCCAGGAATTGGTACCACCATCCTATTGCTTCTTAGGAGAAACTGTACTATAATAAAGGTGCAATTGGGAAAGTACCCGGCACAGAAACAAGGAGGGCCTCCTCAAATAATCTTATCCAGGGCCCTCAAAAATCCACACGTAAAGGAGGTGATTAGAAATGTTGTATCTCCCTCAAGAGGAAGGGCAAGGTCTGGTCGAATATGCGTTGATCCTAGTACTCGTGGCCGTGATTGTTATCGCCATTCTGGCGTTACTTGGCCCGCAAATCGGTAGCGTATTCAGTGCGATTACCAGTGGTCTCGCTGGCACCTGATACTGTAGCTCTCCTTTCAACGAAAAGAAAAAGCCCTGATCCTCTCCGGACAGGGCTTTTTCTTTGCCTTCTTTCCACGCATTTGTGTGACGTTCGTCTCTTGCCTCACCTTATTGGCTGTGTGGTGCCTCTGGTGGTTCCAGCACAAGCTCGGTGATGAGAATGTGGTCCTGCCCGGCGGCTGTACGCAATCGCTGGCCGTCGGTTGTGCGATAGAGTCTGGTGATCAGGGCATATCGTCCACGGGACAGATCGTCGGGGAGGACCAGCCCGTAACGGTCGGTGATCTGTTCGCCGAGCTTCCAGGTGGGCGCGGGCCGAAAGCCTCCAACCGGCAAGCGGTCTTCCTGCAGGCGTAGCTCTCCCCGCCAATCCAACAACTGCACCGAAACTTTTATACTCGTTGAGATTGGGCGCATCGCTTCCCAATCGAGTTCCAGTTGCAATGTGTCTCCCGGCCGAACGCGCAAGGGGTGCGTGGGTCGCACCCCTTCGGCCACGGACAAACGGGTTGCGCGCAATTTTATTTGCCGGCCGAGGACCCGTGCGTCGCCGGTTTGGGTCAGGAGGGGGCGCTGCCCTGGTGCGGGCAAAGAATAGGTGCCAAGACGCAGAGACGAACCAAACCAGCGATTTCCGACGAGGTAGGCATGTTGGTTGTACCAGCGCTCCGTCGTGCTGGCGGGGTCGCCGGCCGAGACGCCTTCGGTCATCAGCCACAGGCGGCGGTAACTAGATGCGATCCTTTCGTTGAGCTTCTCCTGTTCAGCAGTTTCAGGGCGATCAGGACGGATGATCCCATAATAGGGGGGAGCTGCGCGATACGCATTCATGAAAGAGACGGCCCGCTCGAAGTAATTATGATTGGGGGTCAATTCCAACACAAGGCCATCGTGGGGCTGTGCCGTTTGCCGCACCTGTTCGACCAGGGCCAGTTGATCGCTATCCACGGTGTGGTCGGGCTGGGCAGAGAAACGCAGCAGCCCCAGATAGGTGGCTGCGATCAAGAGCAACAGGCTGAACCCGACAAGCGCTGCATTTGCAGGGGAACTATTCGGGCGTCGGGCGGAACGGTATCCGGCAAGAAGAGCGCAGCAGGTTACGACGAGCAGCAACCCGACGACCGGCCACGCAACGTAGGAGCCGTTCTCGCCCCATCCGAGCCAGGCCATGTCCAACACGCCGCGCCGGGCCAGGGCCAGATGTCCCAGCACCGGCCAATAGCGAATATGAAAGATGGTCTCTTCGGCAGGCACGCCCCGAGCAAGTAAGTCGGCAAGGTATTGATTGAAATCCACGAGGACGCCGGCCAATTGAACACCTACGCTGGCCAGAACAAGGAGGGCCACGGACAACTGGGTCAGTCTGCTACGCCAGGAGATTGTATCCACCAAGCCGGCCAAAGGGAGCATCAGAAATGGTATCAAAGGCACGAGGAAACGCGGCCCCCAACTCCATCCCCCCCACCACATGAACCACAACCCGTATACGCACAAATAGGTGGCTGCGATCCAGCCGATCAGCAACGTTTCCGCGCGAAATCGTCGCCAGAAGAGGGGTAGTCCGAAGAGCGAGAGCAACAAAACCGGCGAATAGACAAAGATGCTCTTTCCAGGGCTGAATAGGAATCCGTACAGACTGGTGGGTAGGAACGCAGTGAAGCCCTCGGGTGAGGCGTAGCCGTTGTCGAATGGACTCCCAAATCGGACAAAGTTGTATTCACCGAGCAAGAGCAGTACAGGCAGGAGGGCAAGCACGAAGCCCGCAACCTGCCGGTAGGTGCGGCTGCCGGGCTTTCTGTTTTGGTGCTCTATGAACACAATGTAGGCGATGAACCCGGGCGCCAGGGCCAAGTTTGCCACGCGGCTACTCACCGCCAAACCAAACAGCAAGCCGGAAAGGGCCCCTCTCTTGGCGGACGAGGGTTTTCGGCGGGCACGGACCAGCAGATAGAACGAAGCCAGCAGGCACAAGGCGGTCAGAGGTTCGTTAAAGAAGGTTTTGGTATACGGCCAGGCCGTCGTTCCCAGTCCAAAAATCATCGCCCCGGCCACACCCGTACGCAAGGAAAATCCCAACTCGAGAAGGAGCAAGAAAAGAAGGGCACCGGTGAGCGCTGTTACGAGGACGTTCGTCAGCATTGTAATTTGGACCAGGCCCACGGCCGGCGGGAGGTGTAGGCCGGCCCAATAAAGCGGGCTGGCGGCCAGGGATTGGCCGATGCCCTTCTTCGAGTAGTAGTTTCCGTCTGGACCGATTCTGTTCTGCGCCGGCAACCAGCCAGATGCCCACAACATTTGGTTGGCATTGAACGTGCCGTGCTTGACCAGGTTCTCCGTCACCGCGAACATGGAAACTTCATCAATGGCATGGAACTCGCCGCTGTAGGTCAGCAGATAGATTGAAGCGAGGAACAGGAAGATGGCCCCGGCTATCAGGAGAGGGGAAGCTTTCTTCGTCATGGGGTTCCCCCTTCCCTCGCGGGCGACGATTGCGTCAGGTGCAACACGCCGAGGTAGACTTCGTTGCCCACGGCGTTGCCTTGGCGGTCTGTTCCCGTGAGGTTCGGCCCACCGCTGCGAGGATAGACGCCCGCGGTCAGGGTGTAGTCGCCGGCCGGCAGGGTCGGTGGAGGGGAGAGGGTGTATTCATCGGCCAGAAGTTTGTTCGCACCCCATTCATCCCACTTTGTCGTTGGAAACAGCCCCCTACCCAGCTCTTGATCATCTTGCGCAACCAACGATGTTTCTTGATCCTGCGTGCGAAGCAGGTGTACAAAAAACACGTAGCGTTTGTCCAGGTGGCTCGTGGCCTGCCAGACAAGGACAAGTCTGGCCGGTTGCCCCGCTGGGACATAGGGGCCGTTGATCCAGCCCATCGCGACCAGTCGGAGGACCTCCCCAAAACGGGCATCTATTCCCTGGAGTACTATGTCCCGCTGGTATTGACTCAGGGTGATATTGTCTTCTTTGACGATGTCCTGGAAGAGGGGGTAAACCAACGGTTGGTCTGCTTTGGGCAACAACACGTGGGGATAGAGCGGGGCCGACACATAGCCGGGTGGTTGATCCACCAGCACGAAATCCACCGGGGAGACACGGGGGTTCAGCAGGTCGCCCAGCACCCGGCGGTTGCTCAGGTGGGGATAGAATTTCCAGTCCGATGCGACACTGGCTTGTGCGGGAATCTGGGCCAGTAGCCGGTGGCCGGCTTTCACATGTGCAGTGATGGCGTACTCGGACGGATCGAAGGCTCCGCCGAGGGGTGCGGGCGACCACAGGGCAAATGCGAGCAACGCGCTGCCCAACAACATCCCCATCCCCGGTACCCGCCAATCGTGGCCGTGCCCTTGTCCCCACCGGTACAGCCGGTACAGGCCATCTACCGCTGCCAGGAACAAGATGGGAATGAGCGGGGCCGTGTACTGGTGTTGGATCGAATACTGAAACGGGTAATCACTGAGCAGCAAATAGACAAAGGTGGGCAGCGCCATGAGCAGCGTTCCTGGTGCCAATAAAGGGAGCAGGGATACCGCGCCGAATAGTTGGATAAGGAAGAGCGCTTTGGGCCAGATCAAAAGGTACGGCAAAACCATTTGCGGATGGGTCACCAGGTGAAAAACAATGTCTGTCACATTTTCACCAAGGTAATCATAGCGGTGTGTAAAGACGTAGCCATATCCCGGACGGGCCAGGCCCGGGATGATCACATACAGTAGCAGGCCGGCCAGGCCCACGCCGAGTGCTGTTGTCACGATCCCCAACCGGATGCGACGGTGTACGAAGAAGATGAGCAGACCCATGCCGGCCAGGATCAGCGTCGTTTCCTCTTTCACCAGCATGGCAACGGCAAAGACGAGAAAGAAAGCCCGGTAACGACGCATGAGTAAGCTGTACGCAGCGAATCCCAAAAGGGGGATGGCGAGGGCAATGGGATGAAACTCGTCCAGGGTTACGAAATGGACCGCAGGAAACAGGAGATAGGCTGTGGCTATGCCCAGGCCCCACCTTGTTCCGCCCAGCTTGCGAGTAGCATAGGCATAAAGGGGGATAGCACCCAGCGCCACGATGACGGCCTGGCTGACTAACAGAATCCCGGCGTCAGGTCGTATGGCGTATAGCGGCGTGAAGAGTGCCAGAATCGGGGAGAAATGTTGCCCCAAGAAGTTGGTTGCTTCGGCCACCAGAGAAGTTTCGAATGGACGTCCCTGTGTTGTGTTCCAAATGACTTGTGAAAAGACGGCCAGATCGTTGCCCGTATGAAACGTTTGATGCAGCCGCAAACTCAGAAAGGAGAAAAGGAGAGCATACACAACCATCAGAGCTGCTAACGGGGCATGTACGCCAATATCCTTCCTGTGAACCATTCGCAAAAAATGCTGTTTCGTCATAAAAGGTTTTGAATTGATCAGACCGCTTTCTTTGTCCCTCCAGCAATTGTGGGAAGCCCTCGACGCAGCCATCGTATCGCACCGGCCGCGGCACGTGTACCGCCGGATGATAGCACAGGCTGCTCTGAAAGTCAACCGGCAGCGGTGGGGGCAGGGCGCATCCGCTCTGTTTCCTACTCGTATCGCAAGGTCTCGATGGTGGGCAGGCGAGCGGCGGCCCAGGCCGGCCCCAGGCTGGCAGCAACCGCGATGACCAGTGCAAAGGCCAGGCTGAGGAGCAGCACCCCAGGCGGAAAAAGGTAGCGAATGCGAAACAGCACACTGCCCAAGGTGTACACAAGCCCCTGGCCCAAACCGTAGCCGATGACTGCTCCCAGCACCCACCCCATGAGGCCCAGTGCGACCCCCTCGACGATGAAAGTCTGGGCAATCTGACGGTCGGTGGCGCCGAGGGCTCGCAGTACGCCGATTTCGCGCCGGCGCTCCAGCACGCCGATGGTCAACGTGTTTGTCAGACCGATCGCGCCAATGATGGCCACGAGTGCGACCATGCTGCGCAGGGCCAGCCCCAACGTCTGCGATTGTTTGCGGGCGGCGTCTACCTCGGCTTGGGCCGATTCGCCGGCGGGCAACCACGCGGCATAACGCTGCTCGATCTGCGCCAGAATCGACTGTACCGCTGCCGGCGATCCCTCTCGCAGGCCTAGCGCAAACAGGCTGGCCTGCCCCTGCAGCCCGTGCAGACGCGCGACGGTCCGGCGGGGAGCAAACACCTTGCTTTGCACCTGGCTGCCCAAGAAGATTGTGTTGTCTATGGCGATACCAACCACGTGCAACGAAGTTTGGCGGCCTTCGCCCAGGTCCACCTGGATGCTTTGCCCCCTGTTTATGCCTTGCCGCTTCGCTAGATCGGCGGATACGACCGCTCCTCGCGGCTCATCCGGGCGGTACCAGCGGCCGGCAATCAGGTTGGGCCGGTATAGTGTGGTATCGGCCGGCAGGCCCCAGAGGCGCACCGGGGCATGGCCAACCCAGGCGTCGGTCAACGTCCACGGTTCGGCCTGGCCAACGCCGGGGATGGCCTGCAAACTCTGTTTCAGGTCGGGGCTGACCGGCCGGCGGAAGAAGACCCACGCTTGCGCGCGATAGGTACGGAAGACCTCGTCGATGGCGCCGTTCACAGAGGCTTCCGTGGTCTGGGCAGCCAACAGGGTAGCCACAGCCAGGGCAATGACCAACACGGTCAGGCCGTTGCGGGTGCGGCGGCGGCTCAGGTTGCGCAGCGACATGGCCGTCAGGGGCGGCAGTCTGCGCATGTGTTGCAACACGCGCTCCAGGCGGGTACGGGCATAGCGAGAGACCAGACCATGCGGTTGCAAGGCCTCGGATACGGGAAGCATGGCTGCATGATAGGCGGGAACCAGACCGGCCGAAAAGGTCACGCCCAGCCCCACGGCGACGCCCACAGCAATGCCCTCCGGTGCAAGGGCAAACGGGGCAGACAGGCTGGTCAGCCCGCCCAAAAAGGACATGATCCGCCAACCCAACAGGGCACCCAACGCGATGCCCACCGGCGTGCCCAGGAAGCCGTAAACAAGGGCGGCCAACAGATAGCTTTGCAGGATGTACGTGCGGTCTGCGCCCAATGCCTTCAGTGTGCCGATCTCGTTTTGCTCTTCGGCAACCAGCATGGAGAGCGTATTGCCGACCAGTACCCCACACAGCAGTAGCCCCAGCGCTGCAAAAAGGGCCAGCAAACGAAATAGGGCGTCCAATTCCCGTTTGCCGGGAAAATTGTTCGGGTCGCGTATCTGTGGTTCGTCATGTTGCAGGTGCTGGTTGTCAAGCGAGCGGGCAATGTCGCGCGCCGCTTCACCGCTGTGGCGGGGGTCGGCAACGCGGATGAGCAATTGGTTCGCGCCGGAGACGCCCAACAAGTCTCGCACGGTACGCGCCGGAACGAAGGCCGTGGCCAGGCCGGTCAGTTGCGCGGAAAGGAGCGCCGGGCTGCGTGCGAGACCGCTGATGGTCAAGCGGCGTTGGCGACCCGCGGAATCGAGGTAGGTAATCGAGTCTCCAATTTCGAGGGGGGCCAGATCGCGTGAGGAAATCTCCAGCAACGCCTGGTCCGGGCCGGGATAGCGTCCGGCCAACAAGTCGAGACGGTTCACGGTAGTCTCTGCCGGATTGGACAGCCCAATCAGGTGCAGCGTCTGGCGACTCTCGCCCAGGTTGGCCTTCACGTAATCGGTCCAGCGCAGTTCTACAGCGGTCACGTCGGGGCGGTTGGTGAGTGTGCGCGGCAAAGAGGGACTGGCATCCCATACCCAAAACGTTATATCGGCCTGAGAAGCGGAGTCGTAAACATCTGCCTGGGCATCGGCCAGGTTGCGGGCCGTGAAAACAACCGCAGTCACGCCGGCTACCCCCACAATGATGCCGGCCAGCGTCAACAGGGAACGGACGCGCCGCACCAGCAAGGAGCGGAGCACACGTTGCAAGAGCAAAGGTTTCGGGAATAAGGTCATCGTTTTCATGAGTGTTGGCTCGCCGTCCATAGCGAAATCGGGCTGCACGGTTCAACTTTACTTGCTCGAGATTATACCACATCCAGTTAGAAGTTCAACTTCTTTGAAAATAAGGTGTCAGGTGTCAGGTAAAACGTAAAACGTGATGCGTAAGACGCAATACGCAATACGCAATACGTTTCACGTCTTCACGTTTCACGCCCCGCCATTTTCATCCTTGGTGGCGAGCGCGCCGCTCATGGGGACTGCTTTGAAATCGTCTTGTCTTGACAAATTGGCCGTTCGGCGTATACTGTATTTGCTGATCCCAAAATGAGATTCTGAACTGCATTTGGTATCATCTCAATAACTTGGGGAACGCCCCCCGGCCCCCAATTCTGGGGGAGCACATTCCCCCCCAAAGTTGGGGAGGGTAGGGGGGCACGACGTTCTGCTCACCCCGAAATATTGAGAAGATACCACATTTGGCTATAAAAAAACAGACAGGAAAACAGAGTCATGTCCTATCCACAACGTACGGCCACCGTAAAGGTACGCAGCTTTGAACTCGATTCTTTTGGCCACGTGAACAACGCTGTCTACCTCCAATACCTGGAATTCGCCCGCTGCGAATACCTCGAACAAATCGGCTTGAGCTTCAATGACTTCGATGCGTGGGGGATGTACCCCGTTGTGGTACACACCTCCATGGACTACCGCAAGGCGGCACGCTTTGGCGACACGCTACACGTCACCGGCGGGGTGATCGAGTGGGGACGACGAATCCGCTGGACGATGCAGTACCGCATCACGCGCGCAGATGATCGCGGGGCCGGCGGCGAGGTCATCATGGATGCCAAACAAATCTTTGTCTTTTTGGACAGTGAGGGACGTCCGCAACCGCCACCGGCAGCCTTCCGCGCGGCATTTGATTCCCCCGAAGCTGCCCATCAACACGAAGGGACATAACGACATGGCCGACCCGAGCCCGAGACCGCGCTACTCCATCGTTGCTCCGGTCTTCAACGAAGAGCGAATCATCGAGGAACTACACCGCCGTGTGACAGAGGCCATGGACACGCTCGATGAACCGTACGAATTGGTGCTCGTCAATGATGGGAGTCACGACCGCTCTTTGGAACTGATGCACCAGTTGCGGGAGCGGGACCCCCGGGTGAAGATCGTCAACTTCTCCCGCAACTTTGGGCACCAGGTGGCCATCACCGCCGGGTTGGACTATGCGCAAGGGGATGCCGTGATCATCATCGATGCCGACCTGCAAGACCCTCCCGAAGTCATCCTCCAGCTCATCGAAAAATGGAAGGAAGGGTACGAAGTCGTCTACGCGATGCGCCAGGAAAGGAAAGGGGAATCGTGGTTCAAAGAGACGACTGCCAAACTCTTTTACCGCCTTATCATCCGCATTACAGACATTGATATTCCCCCAGATACGGGCGATTTTCGCCTGGCCGACCGAAAGGCAGTGCAGGCAATGCGGACCCTCCGCGAACGGCACCGTTTCATGCGCGGCCTATCGGTTTGGACAGGATTCCGGCAGACCGGTGTGCAGTACGTCCGCTCCGAGCGGTTCGCCGGGGAAACGAAATACCCGTTGCGAAAAATGGTCCGCTTCGCCCTTGACGGAATCACTTCTTTCTCCTACCTCCCGTTGCAAATCGCAACCTATTTTGGCTTCGTCATCGCCAGTCTGAGCCTGGTTGGAATCGCCGCGGTCATCTTTCTGCGCCTGTACGGCCACCAAGCCTTGCTGGGTCAGGCGACGACCCTGGTCAGTGTTCTCTTTCTAGGCGGGATACAGTTGATCTTCTTGGGCATCATTGGGGAATACCTGGGGCGCATCTATGACGAAGTGAAGGCCCGCCCCCTCTACGTCGTCAGCGATACCTGGGGCTTCGATGAGTCCGCAAACTAGCTGCCCACCGTTCGTCCGTGGTTGAGTACAATGCCCTCTGAACGACCAGGCTTCCGGAAAGCCCCCAGGCCCATTCAACCTCCGGGACAACCTGCTCCAAGACCGTTCACGACGTGGCTGTGGGGCATTCTCTGTGTGCTGATTCCTTTCTTCGCATACCTCCACACGTTGCAACCGGGGTTGGGGGGGAGCGGGGATAACGCCAAGTTCCAATTCATCGGGCGTGTGCTCGGAATTCCGCACTCCCCCGGCTATCCCGGCTATGTAATGTTGAACGCCCTGTTCGCGCGGCTGCCCTTTGGTGTGCTGGCCTATCGCATCAACCTGATGTCGGCCCTGTTTGGTGCCCTGGCCGTGGGGACACTCTTCTGGGCGGCCCTTGAACTGGACGTTTCTCCCTTTGCCGCAGCCCTCTCTGCCCTCTTGTTCGGCACGACTCGCTTTTTCTGGGACAAAGCGGTCGTCGCCGAAGTCTATACGCTCAACGCTTTCTATGTGGCAGCCACGCTCCTGGCCCTTTTTCACTGGCGACGCAGCGGTAACCGGCGCATGTTCTATCTGGCCTGTCTGATCTATGCACTCAGCTTTGGCAATCATCTCACGATGATCACGTTGCTGCCGGCCTTCGCCTTTTTGGTTATCTGCACCGATCGCTCGGTGTTCCATCCGCGCAGTATCGTGATCGTCACGCTCCTCGTCCTCTTGGGGGCGGCCCAATACGGCTACATCGCTGTGCGCGCTTTCACCGGAACGCCCTACTCCGAGTTCTTTGCCCCGCTAAGCGCCGGGAGTCTGCTGAGCTTTGCCATGGCCGGCCAATACCGCGACTTTGTTTTCGGTGCCAGCTCTCTGGCCCGCTTGCAAAATCATTTCGCCCTCTACCTGCACGCGCTATGGAGTCAATTTACGCCCTTTGCATTGATCTTCATAGGTTGGGGCATTGCGGCAACCATACGCTCCCGCCCCCGACTGGCCGCAACCCTGGGGTTGGCCTGGGCGGGCGAGCTTGCCTTTGCCATCAACTTTGTCACCCTGGACATTGGCTCGTTCTTCATTCCGACCTTCCTGGTGTTGAGTCTCTTCTTCGCAGTTGGCTTCGACCACGCGCTGCACTTGCTGCAAAGATATACGTCACGCAAGCCGTTTCTCTTTCGCCACCCCTCCAACCTACTCGCCCTGTCCATGGCGTTGCTGGTCGCTTTGCTTGGCTACCGCACATCACTCTCCGCGGACCAGAGCGGAAACGTGCAAGACGCCGCGCGAATGGATACCCTTTTCAATCAGATCGCAGGGCACAGTTTGCTCCTGACCGGTTCGTACCGGCAGAATACCTTCTTCCTCTATAAGCTGCTGGGCGAAAACGTCCGCCAAGGAGACGAAATCTACGCTGCCGTCACCTTCGATCCCGCGTCGTTGGTAAAGCGCTACCGTTCTGGAGAAAAAGGGTTGGTATCTGGCTACGGCAGTCTGGACGCTGTGCCGCGTGGCCTGCAAATCTACGATTTCGGAAACCGGCCCGAGCGACTGCGGGCCGCCGGCTACACCCCGGAAGCAGTGCAATTTGGCGATGGCGACTTGCGCACCCTGTTGGAGCAGGCCCCAGACGGCGCATTCGTACTCCTGGCCATCGCCGGCGAGGGGGTCAACGCCCTCGACGAGCGCACGATCGCGCAAATGCGCAGCCTGGGCTTGCACGCTGACTTGCTCGGCAAAGAGGGTTGGAGCTATGTCGCGGTCGGCCGGTCGGGTTGGCCGCGAGCGGGGCATATTTTTGGCTGGGAAAAACTCGCCCCCGGTCCGGTCGAGATTGCTGCCGCGCGTGGCGCGCTTCTCGACGACGGTACGCCTCTGCCCGCCGACATCTTGCTCTTCAGCCGTGGTACCCGGGCACGCGGGCGTTTGAGCGGCCTGCGCGACGATTTGCTTGCGCATCGCTGGCGGCGATTTTGGGACGATCTGCGGATAGCCCGCACAACAGAAATTCGCATCAATGGAACACGCGTTTCGCAACCGGGGCAAGGGTTGCAGGTCGTTATCATGGATAGTTCTGCCCGTGTTCTCAACAGTTTTACAATAGACACGCACACAACTCTTGTCCTGAATGGAACCCGAGGCTACAAAGTGCCAGAGCGTCCACAACCATAGCCAAATGGCTGTTATTCTGCAAACCTATTTGACAACATTCACCTACTGCTGTATAATAGCGACACAATCACACAAGTTGGCTCGCAGGTCTAATTGTTTTCTCGGTTCGTGAATCAGAAGCAGAACTGTTTGAGGAGACTCAACCTTTATGCGTGCCGTACTAAAGAATTGCTCGCCGTAGTAAGTTGCAGTCTGTATAGCGTTCCGGGCCTTCAGTTTTATCCAGAACCAGCGATGGTTGAACGGAAAATGAAGGATATTATGGTTCTCGACTGCCGTAGTACAGCGGCATGTCGAGAGTTTTTATTTTGGGTCGATGACCTCGGAGGCATTTATCTTAGATCTGTATCAACTGCGTGATTGGAATTCACAGGAGGAATTATCTTGATATGACAGATTTACTATTGCAGGAAGCGAAGAAAAAAGAAGAATCGCCCATGTGGTCATATCTCCAGCAGGAGGAATATGACTACAAGCAACCCAAGCGTGGAGACATTATTAGCGATGGTGTGGTACTCTCCAAATCATCAGATGAGATTCTGGTTGATGTGGGCCTCAAGCTGGAGGCCGTGGTGCCACAACGGGATCTGGAGAAGTTAGAACCCGCATATCTTGACGAAATCCACGTTGGCGACAAGGTTCCCGTTTTCGTCCTACAGCCCGAAGACCAGGAGGGCCGCCTGGTGGTTTCCCTGAACATGGCCCGTACCCTCAAGGACTGGAAAAAGGCCGAAGAAATGATGGAATCGGGTGAAATGTACGAGACCACCGTTACCAACTTCAACAAGGGTGGCGTGATCGTTCCCTTCTTCGGCCTGCGCGGCTTTGTGCCGGCCTCCCAACTGGTCACCCTACCCAAGCACCCTGATTCCGGTCAACGCATTGACCGCCTGAGCGAAATGATTGACCAGCCTCTCAGGCTGAAGATCATCGAAGTCAACCGGCGGCGGCGGCGACTGATTATGTCTGAACGTGCCGCTATGCGCGAATGGCGCAAAGAGCAGAAAGAACGCCTTTTGCAAAACTTGAAACCCGGTGATGTATGCCATGGCGTCGTCACAAACCTCATGAACTTTGGAGCCTTCGTGGATTTGGGTGGCGCTGATGGGCTGGTACACGTATCGGAGATTTCCTGGCACCGGGTGAAGCACCCCCGCGATGTCCTACAGATCGGCCAGGAAGTGGATGTCTTTGTCCTCAGTATGGACCCGGAAAAAGAACGCATCGCCCTGAGCATCAAGAAGCTGCAACCCGATCCTTGGACATTGACAGCACAGAATCATGCCATTGGCGATCTGGTAGAGGGTGACATCACGAACGTCACCGACTTTGGCGCTTTTGCTCGCCTCCCCGAAGGAATCGAGGGACTGATCCACGTGTCGGAGTTGGCAGACGGGCCCGTCGAAGATGCTCGCAAGATCATCAAGAAGGGCGACCATGTCGTCGTACGCATCATCAATATGGATGTGGATAGAAAGCGTATCGGCCTGAGCCTTCGACGAGCACAAGAGAAAAAAGAAGCAGCACCGGCAACGGAGGAACCCCTGCCGGAGGAAGAAGCGCCAGCCACAGCGGAATCCCCACCGGCGGACGAAATTGTGGCCGCCGCAGAGGCGTCCTTGCCGGAGGAAGCGGCACCGGCCACAGCGGAACCCCCACCGGCGGACGAAATTGTGGCCGCCGCAGAGGAACCCTTGCCGGAGGAAGCAGCACCGGCCACAGCGGAATCCCCACCGGCGGACGAAATTCCGCAGAGGAGCCCTTGCCGGAGGAAGCAGCGCCAGCCATAGCGGAATCCCCACCGGCGGACGAAATTGTAGCCGCCGCAGAGGAGCCTCTGCCAGAGGAAGCGGCACCGGCCACAGCGGAACCCCTGCCGGTGGACGAAGCAGCATGGGAGGCGTTGGCCGAATCGGATGCCGAGTATGCGCCGAGGGAAGAAGACATCCCCCCCGAAGAGTTGTATGCCGGCGAACAGGCCTTCCCTCGCGCAGAGGAAGACGTGGCTGCACATTCCGAAAGTAATGAAGGCACGGAACCGTCCGGTGATACGGAAACGCCCCCGGAGGGTGAATAGGCGCTTAGGGCGTCAAGATCGACAAAAAGTTGTCTATGTTTCTGTAGGACACAGATTCTCACAGAAAAACAGAGATAAAACATTCAGA
>JAADHH010000060.1 GCA_013151955.1 Chloroflexota bacterium | reverse complement strand
CCCCCTCGCAGGGGGAGGGGCTAGGGGCGGGGGTCCCTATACGATTTTCATCCCTCTGCGCCTTTGCGTTAAAACAATTCTCACCCCCAAAATTGAAATGCACCCGGCCCGACCTCCATCCTTGACGAAAAGGGGGTCTGTTGTTATAATTGGGGTGGATGAGGGGAAGTGTGAGCGCTTCCTCATTGTCTGATCGGTAACGAGTTGGCGGTCCGTCGCAGGGGGCACATCAGGCCCCTTGAGGAACTTCCCGACTCCTCGCTCTTTTCTGGTAGAAGAGCAGGCCACCCACTGAAACCGTAAGGTGGGGCGCTGGCAGAGCAATTTGCCGGCGACGCAAGACGGCAACAGAGAGCAGACCAGCCGGTGTTGACCACCAGTCAGGGCCGGTGATGGGTGAAAGGGTGGGGTAAGAGCCCACCAGCGGTCGCAGCGATGCGGCCGGCTAGGCGACTGCGCTGGCTGATGGGGAGCAAGGCGGGTGGGATGGGCCCGTCCCAAGCGGGTTCATTCCCGTCGCAGCGGTGACGGCGACGCCGGATAACACCCGGCAAACCAGGAACTGCCAGGTCGCACAGACCTGAGACAGATGGCGGACGAAAACAGAATCGGGGGTATAGCCAATTCGTTGCCGGGCCGGTTGTACGGGGGCCCGTAGCTCAAAGGGAGAGCGCCTGATTTGCATTCAGGAGGTTGCGGGTTCGAGTCCCGCTGGGTCCACTGCTTCGGTTGGAGAAAGAATCATGGGACACAGATTTGCAGGGTGAACACAGATTTTTCGATAACTTTGCCTGAACATCTGTGTTTCTCTGTGAGAACCTGTGTCCTAATAAGAGAGATTTGGGCTTCTCCGACAGCTTGCTAGGAACACGAGATTTGCGGATTAGGGCGATTAGCTCAGTCGGGAGAGCGCTTCCCTTACAAGGAAGAGGTCGCTGGTTCGAGTCCAGCATCGCCCATCTTCAGAGCCGGTTACCTCGTAGTGCTGCATAGAGATGCTGTTGGCGGGCAAGCCCCTCTTGATAACGGGCGTGCCTGTGGGCATCCGGCTTGTATGTGCAATCCATCGTGAGTGGTACAGCCCCTACGTCGGAAAGTATACCGAGCGATTCCAGGGCAAGCAAAGCTACCCCCCGGCTCGTAGATTCGATTTCTGCGGAAGCCGTTACAGGGCGTCCGATGACGTCCGCGATGATCTGCATCCACGCGGGGGACGATGTCAGCCCCCCCCCACTGGCAATGATTTCACCGGTTTGTGGCACCGCCGAGCAGATTGCCTGGTCTACCAGGGCAAAGCGGTAAGCGACAGCTTCCATCATCGCCTGGACGATGTCTACCGGCCGTGTGGCCAGGCTCAGTCCGGTGAATGCTGCACGCGCGTCTGGTCGCCAACCGGGGCTGCGCTCTCCAGCCAGATGGGGGAGCACGGTCAACCCGTGCGCATCTGGCTCCATGCTTTGCAGCGCGCGTTCCACATCCTCGGGTGAATCGAGTTGCAATGTGTCGCGGAGCCACCGCACGACATTTCCTCCCTCGCTCAGAGCCCCACCGAGCAATGACCGGCGGCTGTCCACGCGATAGCACCACAGCCCGTCGGGCACGTTTTCCGGTGTGCCGGGCAGGATGACGCGCATCGCCCCGCTCGTTCCCACCGTGAGCGCCACGCGCTCCGCAGAGGTGCAGCCGCTGCCGATGTTCGCCGCCGCGCCGTCGCCGATGGCCGGAAACCAAGGCACATCGCGCAGCGCCGGCCATCGTTCCGCCCAGGCCGGCAGCAGCCCTCGGAAAGCGTGGTTCGCATCAACCAGCGGTGCAAACTGCTCCGGTCGCACCGGGAGTGCGGCGAATACCTCTGCGTCCCACGCCAGCCGCTTCCGGTCGAGAAGTCCGGTCCACGATGCTATCGAAAAGGTGCAGGCTGTGCGTCCAAAAAACAACGCAACCAGATATTCGCCGACCGACATCCACTGTTGCACCGACGAGAACCGGTCTGGGTCGGTCCGTTGCAGCCACAGGAAGCGGGCCGGCAGGTAACTGGTGTGGAAGCGGCATCCCGTCCGTTGATAGATGGCTCCCTCGTCCAGGAGATTGCGCAGCGTTTCCACATCTGGCGTGGGACGTGTGTCGGCGTAGGTGTAGACCGGTGTGACAACCTGGCCCGCCGCGTTCAGTCCCAGGACGTTGCTGACGAACGTATCCATCGCTACCGCGCCGATTTGTGCGGCTCGCGGGCCGGCTAACGCGAGAATCTGGTCCAAGACGGACGCAACCCGTTCGATTACGTGCGACACGTCGTCTTCGACCGCACCATCGGGGCGGACGTGCATGGCGTGTACCTCGCGTGCGACCAGGCCTCGCAGGGCATGGCCCTGCGCGTCGAACAGCATGGCCCGCGCCGATGACGTTCCCAGGTCTATCGTCAAGATATAGGGGATCGGGGGCGCTTCTTCTGTCATTTTCGTTGCTCCTCTAGCTGTGTGTCGCGCGCTGTTCATTCACGCATTCGCTGATTCGCCCAGGGCTTGCGCAGCGGTTCGCCGCAAGCCTCGAAATGTAGGGGGAGGGAGAGACGAGGGGACACCCCTCGTACTTCCCGGGCATTCGCTGCGCATGCCCGCCCATTTACTGGTGGACAAATCCTATTCCTTGTGCTATACTCGTTGCGGAGGGTATCCGGTTCATGAGCGATCAAAACGACATTCAGCTTCGTCCTCGCCCAGATAGTCTACCGGCGACGAGCCCACTGCACCGGTTGTTGAGCCACGAGTTCTTGCGCTATCTCGGACCAGGATTTCTGGTCACGGTCGGCTTCATTGACCCCGGAAACTGGGCCACGAACATCGCCGGCGGTGCAGACTTCAACTATAGTTTGCTGTGGGTCATTACCCTGAGTACGCTCATGCTCATCGTTTTGCAGCATTTGGCCGCCAAGCTAGGAATTGTGACCGGGCGGTCGCTGGCCGTCAATGTGCGGTCGTATTTTCCGCGCCCCCTTTCCAACCTGTTTGGAATCAGTATCATTCTGGCCAGCGCAGCCACCGATCTGGCCGAATATCTGGGCGCGGCTTTGGGTTTTTCCCTGTTGTTCGGCATCCCCGTTCTGCTTGGCGCGCCGATTACCGTTGTGCTGGTGATTGCCGCCATCTTGGGACAGAAATACCATACCTTGGAACGAATGATTATCGTTTTCTTGGCGATCATCGCCGCTTGTTACGTTGTGGAGTTGTTCATTGTGCAGCCGGACTGGGCGGCCGCGCTTCCCAGCATCGTGGTTCCGGAAGTCCACGCCGATAGCATCGTGGTGGCCATGGCTATGTTGGGGGCTGTCGTCATGCCCCACAACATTTACCTCCATTCTAATGTCATCCAGAGTCGCGAATGGGGCAAGGATGAAGCGGCGAAACGGCGGCTGATTCGGTTTTCGTTTGGCGACACGGTACTCGCTATGGGTGCCGGCTGGATTGTCAATTCGGCCATGATCATTGTGGCCGCAGCCGTTTTCTTCCGGCACGGCATATCGGTGGGCAGCATCGAACAGGCCTCGGAGACGCTGCGCCCGTTGGCCGGCCCCCTGGCCCAATTTGCGTTTGGGGTTGCGCTTCTCTTCGCCGGCATCGGGTCGTCCATTACTTCGTCCATGGCCGAAGCCAATGTGGTTACCGGCTTCCTCGGACATCCCGAAGACCCGCACAGCACCATCTACCGCGTCGGGCTGATTGTGACTTCTGTGCCGGCCATGCTGGTTATCGCCATGAATTTCAACACGTACAAACTGCTGATTCTGAGCCAGGTGGTCTTGAGTCTGCAACTGCCTCTGACCATCATTCCCCTTTTGATTCTGGCACGCAGCGGGAAAGTGATGGGAAAATTCCGTAGCGGAAACATCGAAATCTCAGTCGGTTGGCTGATTGCTCTTGTTGTCATTGGCCTGAATGGCCTGTTGCTCTATCAGACGTTCGGCGGACAGTTCTGACGACACGGCTTCATTGTGAGGCACCCGGCGTCTGACATCTGCACAAGGATTGAATAACGATGTACGAACATATAGTTGTAGCCCTGGATTGCACGCCGGTGGACGAGGTCTCCTTGCAGCATGTCACGCGTCTGGCCAAGATTCACCAGTCGCACGTGCTGTTGGTAAGGGCTGCGCATTATCACACGCTAGACAGCAAAGCTCACGAGGTCGAAGATGCCAGGCAGTGCCTCAAACGCTGTGCTGCGCAGCTCAAGGATCAGGGTGTGGATGTGGATACCGTGATGGCGAGAGGCGAGCCGGCTGAAGCCATCGTCCAACAGGCCGAGGACCTTCATGCCGAACTGATCGTAATGTGTACGCACGGCCACTCCTTCCTCGAACGCTGGCTTCTGGGGAGCGTGGCAGACCAGGTTCGACATTCGACCTCCATTCCTCTGTTGCTCCTGAAGAGCGGGCACCGCGCGGCGACCGGCGAAGACTGACCGGCCCGACCTGTTAGCGGCTCAAATAGAACGGTACGTCCGTGATGATGCGGTACCGGTCTTGCCAGCCGTGTTTCCGGTAAAGAAGTGCCAGCTTCAACGTCCACGCTGTCTGGTTGTGCAGCAAGTGGTGCCACCATTTGGCCGGAACGAATTCGGGCATGACGATTGTCACGTAATCCCCATCTTCCCGGATAAAGTCGTGGATGCATTCGACGAGTGGTTCCACAACGGAGCGATATGGCGACGGGACCACGTTCAATTCGACCTCGGGAAAATATTCCGCCCATTGCTTCTCGAGTTTCTTCGTCTTGTCCGCATCAATCTCGACCGTCACGGCATACAGATTGCCTCCCATGGTTTGCGCATATTGCATAGCCTTGTAGACTCCTCGATGCAGGGAGGCAATAGGGACGATAATCGTGTGCCTGTGAACCGGTTTGGGTAACAAGTTGTCCATGGACAGGGCTTTTGCCACCAAGTTGTAATGTTTCCTGATGGCAAAGAAGAGGCGGACAATGACCGGGATCAGGGCCAGCACGACCCACGCTCCGTAGATAAACTTGCTGGCCGCGATTACGACCATGACCACACCCGTGGCCACCGCGCCAATGCCGTTGAAGAAGGCGCGGACTTGCCAGCCCGAGATACGCAGACGGGTCCAGCGAATCACCATGCTAGTCTGTGACAGCGTAAACGAGATGAACACGCCCACCGCGTAGAGCGGGATCAGGGCGTGTGTGCTGGCCCCGAACAGGATGATGAGCAGCGAGGCGAGTGCTCCCAAGGCGATGATCCCGTTGCTATAGACCAACCGGTCGCCCAGGTTCGCAAACTGGCGCGGCATGAAGCCGTCTTTGGCAATCCACATGGAGAGGCGAGGAAAGTCGGAGTAACTGGTGTTGGCAGCCAGAAGCAAGATTAGTGCTGTGGCTGCTTGCAGTACGTAGTAAATCGGCCCCTTTCCAAAGATCAGGCTGGCCAATTGAGAGACCACAGTCTCTCCTTCCATGGGCAATATGCCGAAGTGCAGCGACAACCAGGTAATGCCGACGAACATGCTGACCAGCAAGGCGATCATGATCAGCAAGGTGTTTCCGGCGTTATCGGCTTCTGGTTCTTTGAAGATAGGCACCCCGTCGGCGATGGCTTCCAATCCGGTCAAGGCTGTACAGCCGGATGCAAAAGCACGCAACAGGAGGAAAGCGGTGAGTCCCTGTAGCGCAGCCGAACTGGTCGCCTGTTCCAGCACAGCCGGGGGCGCAACCATGGCGGGAGACGCAAACGCCCGATACAGGCCGGTGCCGATCATCAGGAACATGATGCCGATGAAGAAGTAGGTCGGCAGTGCAAACACACGACCGGACTCCCGTACCCCACGAAGGTTCACGATGGTGACCAAGGCTACTGCCCCCAGTGCCAGCAGTACCCGCCAGGGATAGAACGTCGGAAAGGCGGACGTGATCGCGGCTACGCCGGCGGATGTGCTTACAGCCACAGTCAGGACATAGTCGATGAGCAGCGCGGCTCCGGCCACCAAGCTTGGCAGTGTGCCCAGGTTGTCTTTTGTGACCAGGTATGCGCCGCCGCCCCCCGGATACGCGTGTACGGTCTGATAATAGGAGCTGGCCACGATGATCAACAGGGTCGAAATACCCAGAGCAATCGGCCAACTGAGATGGGCGGCGGCCGTGCCTGCCAGAATCAGAACCAGTAGAATCTCTTCCGTCGCATAGGCAACCGAAGAGAGGGCATCGGACGATAACACAGCAAGCGCCTGGGCCTTGCTCAGGCGCTCATGGCTCAATCGTTCAGTTGCCAGGGGGGGGCCTACAACCCAATTTCGAATGGTCCCTAGCATTAGTGTCAGTCCTTTCTCCTATTCATAAGAAGTTCAACTTCTCTGAGAAGTTGAACTTTTTGTCTTAGTCTTGTCCAAAAAAGCCCGCTCTAAGGCCCGTCCTTGGGCCAATTCTCGCACCCGTGGACGGCTGCGGGAGTTTTTCAGTGGAGTCATTGTTGCCAAGCCCGAATAGTATCCAATTATCGGCTTGTTGTCAAGTTGGAATATTGTGGGGCGGATGGAACCATCCTGCGAGTCGGCCCTGACTACTTTGACAATGTCACATTTCCTTGCACGGCGGTTGAAACCGCGTGCTACCGGTGGCGAAGGCCGTGGCCTCGTTTAGCTGCCGCAGGGCAGCTTCGCCCCACGTAGCCGCGAATTCATTCGCCAGGCGTTCGAATGTGACATTGTCAAACTACGGCCCTACGGCTGTCGCCGGTCGAACCCGAAATTGCTGCCGGGGAGAATCTTGATGCGGTTCTTGACTTCGGCGGCGATCTGTGCCACCTGGCCGGGGTGGACCAACGGGCGGTGTAGGTTGGTCACGATGGCGATGGATACACTGATCACCGGGATTGCCATCACGTTTCCTCGCCGATCATGTCCGATCATGTACCCTTGGCGTTGGTCTTCTTCGTCATAGAATTGGGGAGCGGCTTCGTCGAAACAACGAATGATTTCCTGGCTGATCTTTGCGGCACGTGCTGGTACGGTCAACACGACAAAATCATCGCCTCCCTCGTGGCCGATGAAGTCTGTCGTGATGTCGCCTTCAGAGCGTACGCTGCTCACCACACAATTTGCCAGCGCCAGCAGCACTTCGTCGCCCACCATGAATCCATACTGGTCGTTGAATGCTTTGAAATTGTCGAGATCGATGTAGCAGATAGCCAACGGTTCCCCGAATGCAATGCGCTGTCGCAGGGCCATCTCGATGGCGCGATTTCCGGGTAGGCTCGTGAGGGGGTTCGCCTGCACATCCCGCCAGGCACGGCGCAGGTGCATTTTCAGACGCGCCAGCAACTCCTGGGCGTTGAACGGTTTTGTTACGTAATCGTCTGCGCCGGCCATGATCCCCCGAATCTTGTCACCGGTCTCGTTCAATGCGGTCAGCAAGATAATGGGGATGTTGCTCATCAACGGCGTACGCCGGATTTGTTGGCAAACTTCATACCCGCTCATGTCTGGCATCATGACATCAAGCAAGATAATGTCCGGTTGTTCTTCCCCCAGAACCAACTCCAAAGCCTCGTGACCATTCTGCGCTTCGATCACTTTGTAACCGCCATTGCGCAGCACCTTGGCAATGACGCCACGCAGCAAATTGTCATCGTCCACCAACAAGATGGTTTGGCCGCCAAGGTCAATGTGGCCTTCAGTATCGTTCATCGGTCATCCTCCGATCTCCTCGTGAGACGGAATGCTATCTTGAGAATGCGTTGGTACGGTTCACGCCGTTCATCATTCATTGTTCCGCATTCATCATTTCAGCGCCCCCCCATTGTATAATACTTTGCGCTGCCAAGCAAATTCGGCCCCCTGACAGGTAAAATCAGAAGGTGGGGGCAACACGCCATGGGGAAGCTATCTCCTGTGGGCAATGTTGGTTGGTGCGGGGAATGCCTCGCTCCCCTTACCAAAAGGGGACTTGTATCGTTGGCAATGGTATGGTACAATTAGTGTGAAAGAGCAGAGGCGAAACAGCTACTCCTAACATCATTACTGCCGAGGGGGATCAGTCAATATGCAGCGGGTAGGCAAAGGTATATGGGTGAGCGACGGATACCGCATGGTTAATTTGGGGATGGTTACCAGCCGGGATGGAGTGGTGCTGGTTGATACACCGATGTTACCTTCAGAAACATTGGCCTGGAAGGCCGAAGCCGATCAACGCGGGCCAATCCAGTATGTGCTCAATACAGACCATCTCAACGATCACGTAGTCGGCAACTTCTTCCTCCCTGGGGTTATTATTGCCCATGCCGGCACGCGCATCCGCATGTCGCTGACGGAGAAGGCCCTGGAACAATTACGAAATCAAATTGTGAAAGCGGACCCCGAAACAGAACAGCTCATGGAAAACTACACGCCCCGTTGTCCCAACCTGACCCTGTTTGAGCAGTTGACGCTCTATCATGGTGGCCGCGTGCTGGAATTCATTCACCTGCCCGGGCATACGGAGAACAATGTCGGACTTTATCTCCCCGAAGATGGTGTATTGTTTGCCGGCGACACGGTCGTCAATGGCTGGCGACCCTACATGGGCCAGTGCCAAATTGATGGCTGGCTGGAAACCCTCGCGCGCATCGAAGCGATGGACCTCCGAATGCTCGTTCCCGGGCGCGGAAAACCGGGCCGGCCTCGCCGCATGATCCGCTCGCTCGCTACCTACCTGACGGAGATGCGCGGTCGCGTGCTGTCGCTGATTGCGGAAGGACGGGCGCGGGACGAAGTCGTCAGCCGGATGATGAGCTTCTTCGAACGCCTCCCCATTGACTACACCCGTCGCGACGAGGAGCGAAACCTGTTCCGCCAGGGCATCCGCGCCCTCTTCGACCAACTGAAGGAGACGTGATTCTCGTTCGTGGCACGAACCTGTTTGGTGATGATTGAGATCTGTTGTGAAAATAACGTGTCAGGTAAAACGTAAAACGTGATGCGTGACGCGTAAGACGCAATACGTTTCACGACTTCACGGTTCACGTCCCGCCATTTTCATCCTTGGTGGCGCGCGCTGCTCATGGGCACTGGTTATGGTAATGTGCCATTGTTGAACTACTATGTATGCCTGGAGGCAAAAGCATGACCCAAACCCCTACACGAGAAGAAACCTGGGAACTGGTCAAAGAGACTACGCAGGGCGAGAACTTACGCAAACACATGCTGGCCGTAGAAGCGGCCATGCGTGCCTATGCGCGACACTTTGGAGAAGACGAAACGTTGTGGGGCATCGTTGGACTGCTCCACGATTTTGACTACGAGCAGCATCCCACGCTGGATGATCACCCTCGCCTGGGTGCCCCCATCCTGCGCGAACGGGGGTGGCCAGAGACGATCATCCGCGCCATCCTCTCGCACGGCAACTACGACGGTGTGCCGGCCCGCGAAAGCCGCATGGAGAAGGCCCTCTTTGCGGTGGACGAGCTGACCGGCCTGATCACGGCCGTCGCTTTGGTGCGCCCCAGCAAGGACATCCGCGACGTGAAGGTCAAATCGGTGCGCAAGAAATGGAAAGACCGCCGCTTCGCTGCGGCCGTAAATCGCGAAGAGATTGCCCAAGGGGCCGCCGACCTGGGCATAGACTTGAACGAGCACATCCGCATCGTGTTGGAAGCCATGCAGGGCGTCGCGCCGGAATTGGGGTTGGCAGGGCAAGGAGATATTGCGACGTGAGAGAAGGACAGCGAGAGGGAGAAATCATGCTTCGCACATACAAGGCTACCCTTAGAGGAAACTATGTAGAGTGGGAGAAGGATGTGCCTGCCCACCTTGCACAAGAGAAAGCGATTGGTATTTATATAACAGTCCTGGATGAAGTAGTGGCCCCTTCCGTTGTTGCTCAGCAAGGACAACGTATGGCTGATGCGTTAGAGAAACTGGCTACTGCAGATGCGCTACGAGATATTGCTGATCCGGCCGCATGGGAACGCAAGATACGGCAAGATCGTCCTCTACCGGGCAGGAGCGAGAGATGCTGATTGACAGCAACATAGTCATTTATGCAGCCAAACTGGAACACAAGGTACTCCGACAGTTCATCGCAGAACATACTCCGGCAGTGTCGGCCATTAGCTACGTTGAGGTGCTAGGTTACCATCACTTGACCGAACAAGAGCGTCGTTATTTTGAGATGTTTTTTTCCGCAGCTCCAATACTGGCCCTGTCTCTACCTGTGCTGATGCAAGCGATCAAACTCCGTCAAACCAGGAAAATGACGTTGGGAGATGCGCTGATAGCGGGCACAGCCCTAGTTCACAACCTCACACTGGTCACACGAAATGCGAAGGACTTTAACTGGATTCCCAACATGTTGGTGCACAACCCCTTTGAGGAGATATAGGTGTGTCTTCTCAAAAAAGTGAGAAAACTTCAAAGCATGAAGGATGATACCGCTGATGAAGCAATTCTCTTCCAGATTCAAGAAGTAGCCGGACGTGAGAATCGAGCAGGCGAGTAGATGAAACTGATTATTCAGATTCCCTGCTACAACGAGGAGGATACGCTGCCCGTTACGGTAGCCGATCTGCCCAAAACGCTGCCCGGTATCGACCAAATTGAAGTGCTCGTGATAGACGACGGCAGCACCGACCGCACAGCAGAAGTCGCCCGAGAGTTGGGTGTGCAACACCTGGTGCAATTCCGGCGCAACCGTGGGCTGGCTCGCGCCTTCCTGGCCGGCCTCGATGCGGCACTGCGGGCCGGCGCAGACATTGTCGTCAACACCGACGCCGACAACCAGTATTGTGCCCAAGACATCGAAACCCTGATCGCGCCCATCCTGGCTGAAGAAGCGGACATCGTCGTGGGAGACCGGGATGTTGCGAATGTCCCGCACTTCTCGCCCCTCAAACGCTGGCTGCAACGCCTCGGCAGTTGGGTCGTCCAAAAAGCGGCCGGCCGTGCCATCCCCGATGCGGCCAGCGGCTTCCGCGCCTTCAGCCGCGAAGCGGCCCTGCGTATTCACGTCCTCAGCGACTACTCCTACACCTTGGAGACTCTGATCCAGGCAGGGGTGCAGCGCATGGCCGTCGAGCACGTACCCATCCGCATCAACCCGCAGACGCGACAGTCTCGCCTCATTCGCAACCTGCCGCAATACCTGATGCACTCGGCCATCACCATCGTCCGCACGTACATCATGTACCAGCCCCTGCGCGCATTCGTCGGCTTCGGCACCCTGTTCCTGGTCGGCGGCGGGATGCTGGGTGTCCGGTTCCTGATCTTTTTCATGCTCTCACATGGCGCGGCGGGGCACGTGCAATCGCTCATCCTGGCCGCCATTCTGATCATCGTGGGCTTCCAGATTTGTCTGATCGGTCTCCTCGCCGACCTGATCGCCGTCAATCGCAAGATGCTGGAAGACGCCCTCTTTCGTGTGCAAAGGCTGGAGATCGGAGGAGGGGAGGACTCCACCCAATAATGGAGTCTGGCGATGGGACAATGAGGTTTGCAGTGGTAGGCCCCACGTACCCCTTTCGGGGAGGAATTGCCCACCACACGACCCTGCTGGTCAAGCATCTGTCCGCTCGACATGATGTGCTCTTCGTCTCGTTCCGGCGGCAATATCCCCGCTGGCTCTTCCCCGGACGAAGCGACCGGGACCCCAGCCAACAGCCGATGCGGACAGATTGCGTATACTTGCTGGACCCCCTCAACCCGCTCACCTGGTACGCCACCGCCCAAAGGATTCTTGCTTTCGCGCCGGATGGTGTCATCATTCCCTGGTGGGTGCCCTTTTGGTCGCCTGCTTGGTGGACACTGGGCAAAGCAATTCGCCGCCGGGGAGAATCGCGGCTGCTTTTCTTGTGCCACAATGTGCTGCCCCACGAACCCGCTTTCTGGAACCGGTGGGTAACCCGCCGTGTCTTGCAGGCGGGCGACGGCTTTGTCGTGCAGTCGGAGCGTGAAGCGGCCCGCTTGCGAGACCTCCTCCCCCGGAGGAAATATGCGGCCATTCGCGTGGTGCCCCATCCCAGCTACCGGGCGCTGGCCAGGGGAAACACGATTGGGCGTGAGGAAGCCCGGCTGCTCCTCGAATTGCCGGAGGAGACGAAAGCGATCCTCTTCTTTGGACTGGTGCGCCCTTACAAAGGCGTAGACTTGTTGGTCGAAGCCTTGCCGGCGCTGCGCGAGCGGGCACCGGTCCACTTGTTCATCGTCGGAGAATGGTGGATGCCGAAGGAACCTTTGGTGGCGCGCATCGCTGCATTGGGGCTGGAGGACGCCGTAACGATCATAGACCGCTACATCCCCAATGAAGCGCTGGCTCCCTACTTTCGGGCTGCTGATGTGGCGGTGTTCCCCTACCGGCACGCCACGGGCAGCGGCGCGGTTCAATTGGCCCTGGGATTCGGATTGCCCATCGTGGCCAGCGATGTCGGCGGTGTGCGAGAACTGGCGGACGAATCGAAGGGCCACATCCTGGTGCCCCCCGAAGATGCCGAGGCGCTGGTGCAGGGTCTACAACGTGCACTCCGTGGAGAAGCTTTGCGGGAAGACCAGGGAGCCGTACCGGAGGAAGAAGCGACCGCATCCTGGCGAGCGATGGTCGCTGCCTTTGAGGATATGGCCGGCCAATGAAAAAGCAGCAGATTCGCGGAGATCGGGCATCCCCCCTGGTCTATATCGTCACCCTCAACTGGAACCGGCGAGAGGAGACGCTGACCTGTCTCCACTCCCTGCAGCGATCGGTCTACCCAAACTATCGCCTCCTGGTCGTAGACAACGGCTCGACCGATGGGTCGGTGGAAACGATCCGCCGGCAAGTTCCTGCCGCCGAGGTGCTGGTGAACGAATGCAACCTCGGTTTCGCCGCGGGTGCGAATGTTGGTTTGCGCTATGCCCTGTCTCAAGGCGCTGGGTTTGTCTTCCTCGTCAACAACGATACCACGGTACATCCGCAGGCCCTTGACGAACTGGTCCGTGCCGCTCGCTCCCCGGACGTGGGCATGGCCGCGCCGGTGATCTACTACCAGTCCGCGCCAACGGTGATCTGGTCGGTGGGTGGGGGCTGGAACCCTTTGCTGTTGGAAATGACCGGTGGGCACGGGCGCGGCCCCGACGATGGCCGCTGGACGGAAGTTGTCGAGCGGCCCGTGTTGGTGGGCTGCGGCCTACTCCTCCGGCGAGAACTTTTGGAACAAGTGGGCCTGTTCGACGAGCGCTTCTTCCTGTACTACGAGGATTCGGACCTCTGTCTGCGGGCTCGGGCGGCAGGATTCCGCCTGCTCCTCGTCCCTTCCGCCAAGATGTGGCACAAGGTGGCCACGAGCAGCGGTGGCAGCGATGCCCCTGCCGAACGCTATCAGATGGCGCGCAGCAGCGTGCTCTTCTTTCGGAAACATGCCCGCCTCTGGCAAACGCCCTTCATTGTGCCCTACCGGACGGCCAGCGCGGTCAAGACTGTGGCTCGTCTGCTGTTGCGCCGGCGGCCCGACGCTGCACGCGCGTATCTGCGTGGCCTTCGGGATGGCTTGCGTTTGCGGCCCCGGGGAGCGAACCTCTCATGAAGCACGTGCTGATGCTCTCGCCGTTTCACCCTTTCCCGCCCACCACCGGAGGCGAACGGCGCATCTACCACCTGGCCAAGCACCTTTCTCGCCTGCACCGCGTAAGTTTGATTTGCCCGCAGCCGGCCAACCGCCCGCACCCCGCCGGCACGAATATTCTGAGCGGCGATCTCATTCAGGTTCCGGAACGACACAAGCTGGAAAAATTCTTCAACGTGGCCATGCTACGTGCTGCCGTAAAATTTGCACGTGGTCAGAGGGTAGATAAGGTTTTCGTCGAATATACCTGGCCGGGATTCACGGCGATTGCCCTGCGACGGGTGACCGGCATTCCCTTTGTGATAGATGCACACAACATCGAGCACCAGCGATTCCGCGATCTGGGGCGCGCGTCGTGGCCCCTGATCCGGTGGTACGAAAAATTTTCCTGCCGGCAAGCAGAGCATGTATATTGCGTCTCGCAGGAGGATCGAAACGGCCTGGCGAGGCTGGGAATCTCACCTGAGAAAACATCCCTCCTTCCGAACGGTTTTGATGCCGGTGATTTCTTCCCCAGTCGCCAAGTGCGCTTGCGGACACGCCAGGCCCTGGAAGTACAGGAGGATACCCCCCTGGTGCTCTACTTTGGGTCCATGGATTACCCGCCCAATCAGGAGGCTGCGCAGATTTTGGCGAAGGAGATCCGCCCCCGCGTGTTGCGCCACCGGCCAGAGGCGCAGTTTGTCATTGCCGGCCGGCACGCTTCGACAGACCTTGCCCGCGAGGGGATGCGCACGGTCGGTTTTGTCGAGCGCATCCAGGATACCATCAACGCCGCCGACGTGATGGCCTGCCCACTCGTGCGTGGCGGTGGCACACGGCTAAAGATTCTGGAGAGCATTGCCTGTGGCACACCGGTGGTCAGCACGACGGTGGGTGCAGCCGGTTTGGACGTTTCGCTCTGTACCCCGCATTTGACAATTGCGGACGATTGGGATACCTTTGCCCAAAAGCTTATCCAACGACTGTCCGACCCGGTCGCTGTACCTGTCTCGCTGCAATTTGCCGAGCGGTACAGTTGGGAAAACATCGCCAAGCACGTGGAGATTTGAATGACCCAAGAACCGCATACAGAGACGATCTGTTGCACACTGTGCCAGTCCGACGACGCCGAAACGGTGATGACCGGCCACGATTTGCTGCACCACCTGCCGGGCCAATTCGCGTGGAAGCGTTGTCGCCGTTGCGGGCTGCTCTATTTGAGCCCAAGACCAAGCCCCGAAGAGATGGCGCAATATTACCCCGCCGATTACATGCCCTTTGTGCCGGCCGTCGAGGAGGAAGCGCACCTCTGGCAGCGGTGGGACCGGCGCTATGGCATGGCGAAACGGTGCAAAATCGTGACCCGACATGCCGGGCGTCCCGGCCGGTTGCTGGATGTTGGCTGCGCAACGGGCGTTTTTCTGGACGCCATGCGCCGTTACGGGTGGGATGTGCAGGGGGTAGAACCGAACGAGACGGCGGCGACGTATGCCCGCGAAAAATTGGGCCTGGACATATTCATCGGGGAACTGCACCAGGCCCAATTTGCCGGCCACACCTTCGATGCGGTCACGTTGTGGGACGTGCTGGAACATGTCTATGACCCGCGCGCAACGCTCGCCGAGCTGGCCCGCATTTTGCGTCCGGGGGGCTTGCTGGTGATGAGCTTGCCGAACCCAGAGAGCTGGGAAGTCCCCCTGCTCGGGCGCTATTGGGCCGGCTGGGACGTCCCCCGCCACCTGCACCTCTTCACCCGGCCGGTGTTCACCCGCTTCCTGGAAGAGCAGGGCTTCCAGATCGAGGAGGTGGTGTCATTCTCGGGCCGCTATCACGTCTTGCTGTTGGGGCTGGAGATGTGGGCCGGCGAAAATGTGTCGAACTCCGCCATTCGACAGGCCCTGATGGCGGCACTCCGTTCCTGGCCGGCGCGGCTCGCCGGTCTGGCCTTCTACACCCTGGCCGATCGGGTGCGGCTCAGCTCTTCGATCACCCTGTTTGCTCGCCGCAAAAACGTAGAGGTTCGGTGAAACATGCTTGAAATCCGGAAGAAACCGCGAGAATCCCAAACCGCCTACGATGATATCTACACGCACGAGGGCATCCGCCAGCGCGAGTCGTTCTACCGCTGGATATTGCGCGTTCTGGCCCCGCAGCCGGGACGGCGACTGCTGGATGTGGCCTGTGGCGCGGGCGACCTCTCCAACCTGGCAGCTCAGGCAGGGGTGGCCGCCTATGGCGTTGACTTCTCTGCCGCGGCCTTGCACGTGGCGAAGGAGAGGGGGGGAGGGCACTTCGTCGTTGCCGATGGCGAGGCGCTCCCCTTTGCGGATAGTCAGTTCGATTACGTGACCAGCATCGGCAGCCTGGAACATTATGCGGACATGGCGCAGGGAGCGCGGGAAATCGCAAGGGTGCTGGCTCCCGACGGCCTGGCTTTTATCTTGCTGCCGAACAGTTTCAGCATTCTGCACAACGTGTGGACGGCACTGCGCACCGGTCGCACGGAACAGGATGACCAACCCATCCAGCGCTACGCTGCGCGGTATGAATGGCAAGACTTGCTGGAACAAAATGGTCTCCGCACGGAACGCACGGTGAAGTACGAACGTGAGTGGCCGGTGACCTGGGCGGACCGCTGGTGGTATTTGGGTCACCCCAAGCCTCTGATCCGTCTGTTGCTGACCCCCCTGGTCCCGCTGAACTGGGCAAGCTGTTTCGTATATCTCTGCCGGCAACGATGACGGACCATTAGAAAGAGGTCGCCGTACTTGTCCCAAATCACACGCGCGGGCCGTTACGTCCGCAGTCAAATCTCAGGGTCCCGCCGGGGCTGGCTGTTTTCGTCCGCTCTGCTGGTGGCCTTGATCCTCTACGTGTTCCTCCTGTGGGGTCGCGGGGACTTGCACATCGTGGAAAGTGCGCGCCGCCTTGGTTGGGAGGGGGTGCTCGCGGCCTTCGTCGCCTACAGCATAGACCTGCTGATTGCGGCCTTTGCCTGGTCCGTTGTCTTCACCAAGTTCAGCGGCCTGACGGGGTGGCGCAGGCATTTCAGGATTTATATCAGCACCAATGTGACCAAACGGTTGCCCGGACGGTGGTGGCACGTTGCCGGGCGTGCCCTGCTCTATGAGCAAGAAGGGGTCGGCAAACGGGTGACGGCGGTGGGGGCCGCCATGGAGATTGTGCTGCTGATTCTCTCCGCGATATTCGTCGGGTTGATCACCTGGCCCTTCCTGGCGGGGAAGGAGACGATCCAACCTTGGTGGCTGGTGATTAGCGCGCTGGTGGGCCTGGTGCTGATTCGACCGGCCATCGTCAAAGGGTTGATACGTTGGGTGCATCCCCGCCGCAATCGTTAGGCAATGGCGACTTGTTGTATTGGCTTGGGCTGTACGGGTTGGTGTGGCTGGGGGGGGGCGTGATGCTGTATAGCGTTGTCGCAAACATGGCGGGTCTTCCGCTGCGCACACTGCCTGGCGTTATCGGCGTGATGGCCCTGAGTGGCATCGCCGGCATGGCTACGATTGTTGTGCCGGGTGGGTTCGGCGTCACCGAGATCACGATGAGCTTCTTGCTGGCGGCCTACATGCCTCCCGGCGAGGCGATTTTGGCGGCGATCTTTATGCGCGTCCTGCTCATCGTCTTTGACCTGCTCTGGGCGCTGGCCGCCTTGCGGCTCTTCTGATCAGGAGCAGCTTGCCGGAGAAAGGAGATTGGGACACAGATTCTCCGGTTGAACCCTGCCGAAAAGTGGCAGTAACCCATTGGTAGTAGGAGGAGATTCCGCGAAACAAGCCGTCTGGAGAAGGGGACTACGAAAATAGTGCGAAGGAAGTATTGACTTCAGCGGGTATCCGGGGTAAAATGACAACAGGTTTCAACAACGTGAATTACTGTTGCCTTATCGTAACTACTCAGCGCCCCATGAGGCAAATCAGGTGCCAGGCACTTTCGGTGGATGTCTCAAAGCCAACATTCGTCTACATGCCTTGTCACGTTCAGGCGAGAGGGCCTTCACAAGTGCCTGGCACCTAAAGACCGAGTAGTTACGCCTTATCTAGCAAAGGAGTAAAACAGATGAAAAAACTATTGCTCGTAGCTGTATTATTTGCAGCGCTCGTGATCGGGGCCGGCGTGGTGGGTGCCCAGGGTTCGGTCACGTATAACTCAGGGTTCCAGGTCCAAAACCTGGGGACGGGTACCGCCAACATCTCCATCGTCTATTACAACCAGGATGGGACGGTAGCCACAACGGTCAATGACACGATTGCTGTCAGCAGCTCGAAGACCTACTTCCCCATCGCGCCGGCCGCTCCGTTCAATGGCTCGGTCGTGATCTCGTCCGACCAGCCGGTTGTGGCGATCTCCAACTTGCTGGGGGATTCCCCGCAGTATGGGGCGTCCACAAACAGCTTCTCGGCCGGAGCGACCGACGTCAGCCTGCCGCTGGTCATGCGCGGGAACAGTGGCTTCGACACGTGGTTCAATGTCCAGAATGCCGGCTCCGCCGATGCCAGTTGTAACGTCAATTATGTGCCCGGCAGCGACGGGACCGCGGCTGTCGAAGCGAAGACGATCAAGCCCGGTGCCGCCCAGACCTTTGACCAGGCTACCAACACCGCCTTGGGGACCAAGTTCGTCGGCTCCGCAAAGATCTCTTGTGATCAGCCGGTTGTGGCCAGCCTCATGCAGATCAACACCTCTACCTTCAAGGTGTTGATGGGCTACAATGGCTTCACCGGTGGCTCTACTACGGTGAACCTCCCCTTGGTCATGGCCAACAACTCCGGGTACTACACCGGTATCCAGATCCAGAACGTAGGTACGGCTACGACCAACGTCACGGTGAACTACAGCGCGAACACGGCGGGTGCCTTTACGCCGTCCGCTGATGCGTGCAATAGTTTGGCAGCGGGCGCATCCTGTACGCTCATTCAACTGGGTGGACAATGGACCGGCCAGTACGTAGGCTCGGCCACAGTGACCAACTCTGCCAGCCAGCCCCTGGTCGCAATCGTGAACCAGGTTTGCCCGGGTGGGCTTCCGGCTTGTTCCTCGGCCGTAGGTACGGCATCCGAAGGTTTTGATCCTTCCACAGCCACGAACAACGTGAGCGCACCGCTGGTCATGGCCAACAACTCCGGTTACTACACCGGTATCCAGGTGCAGAATGTGGGTGGGTCTGCGGTTGACGTCACGATCACGTATGGTCCTAACTCGGCCGGAGCCTTCTCTCCCGCAGTCGATACCAAGACGAGCCTGGGCGCAGGCGAATCCTGGACGGTAATTCAAACCGGTGGCGCGTGGACTGGAAACACGTACGTCGGCTCTGCGCAGATTACGGCGACCGGCCCCATCGTGGCCCTGGTCAACGAAATCAACCCGTCTGCCGCTGGAGACCAGTTCTTCACCTACAACGGCTTCAACTACTAAGTTTCGCAGATAGCGTTTTTCCAAAAGCCCCCCCTGGTCATCCGGGGGGGCTTTTCATTCCAGGAGGCCGTGAAGGTGGCCAACTTTCCAAAAGTTAGCGTATCTTCTCAATATTCCGGGGCGAAGAAGTTCGACTTTTACCAAAAGTCGAACTTCTGGGTCGCCCCACCCCGTTTTATTGAGAAGA
>JAADHH010000038.1 GCA_013151955.1 Chloroflexota bacterium | reverse complement strand
CGAGGCCACGCAGGTGGCCTTCGCCACCGGTAGCACGCGGTTTCAACCGCCGTGCAAGGAAATGTGACATTGTCAAAGTAGTAACGAAAAATGAAAACAGAAAAACAGAAAAACAGAAAGGAGTAAAAAATGGTTTTGCAGGTTCGTAGGATTACGGGAAAAGAGCGTGCCGTACTGGATCGTTGGACCGCAAGCGATGACAGGGAACTGCAAATGCGGGCCCGTATTATCTTGCTTTCCAACGAAGGGTACCGGGTGCCGGAGATCGGGGCGATTCTGGGTCGTCATCCCACGAATCTCCGCAAGTGGATCCACCGTTTCAACGAGCATGGTTGTCAGGGACTCACGTCGAAGCGCTCGGGTGGCAGGCCCCCACACTTCACAGAGGTGCAAAAGCAACAGATTGTGTCCCTGGCCCAGACCAATCCCCGGGAACTGGGGTTGAACTTTAGCCGGTGGACGCTGCACCGCCTCGCAGCCGAGGCGCGAAGGCGCGAAGTCGTGGACCGCATCAGCCACGAGTACGTCCGCCAGATTCTCTACGCCGCCGGCCACACGTCGCGGGGCAATGGCAAAACGAACGGGAAGGGGAAAAATTCCGCTCGCGGATAATCTCCCCCTGAAAACAGAACAGGCCGCTGCCGCGGATCGGGCAATTGCATTCGGGCTCAGGCCGGACTTGAAAAACACCCCTGGCAGAGATACACCGTGCTGCCGGACTGGGTGCCAGCCCAGGCTCTGTCATTTATGTGGGGTCGAGGCAAGGGCCTCTTCATTCACCTGGTGCCAGCTTGCCAATTTGAGAAAGGAAGGATATAATGGTAGACGTTGAGCGTTATGAGAAAGGGAGTTCTGATACCATACCAATGTCTCTGAATGGTAAGAAAAATGCAAAAGCGGCAAAGACGCCCCGGGGTTTTTGGCAATGGTTGACAGGAAGTGGGAGCCCAGATCTTCACTATTTTATACTACCTCCATACGAGATTCCAGATATCATTGTGATGGAGGGTGTTGTAGTGGAAAATCGTGGGCAGGCCCCGGCATATAACGTGCGAATCACGCTGGAATATGATCAGCCCGTGGACCGCTTGCTTCACCATCTGCGCGTGATTAGCGAGGCGCCCTACATTGTACGCAGTGGAGGTGATAAACAGCCTTCTGCTACCATTCGGCTCCAACAGCTCTCTTCCCACCAGCGCGTGATCGTCTACTTTTCCAGCCATGACCAAATTGCTCCTCGGGTGAAGGTCTCGTCGTACGAGAAAGTCTCTCCCGTACGGGTTACATTGCGTGAATCTTCTGAGCAGCCGAACTCAGGCGAATAATTTGTCGGAAGGAGGGTACATCTGATGGATAAGCCCTGGCTCGCGTTCTATGATGATGGCGTCCCCGAGACATTGGAAATTCCGGATGTCGGCTTGCCCACCATGCTGGCCCAAACAGCAGAGCGCTATCCGGACAACGTTGCGCTGATCTTTTACGGCCGCAAAATGACGTACCGGCAGTTGGACCGGCAAACGTCCCAGTTTGCCTCTGCCCTGCAAGGTCTTGGCGTGCAGCCGGGAGACCGCGTGACACTGCTTCTGCCCAACACACCCCAGTTTGTGATTGGTTTCTATGGCGCTTTGCGCGCCGGCGCTCGCTTGGTTCCGACGAACCCGCAGTACGTAGAAAGAGAACTTGCCCATCAGATTGAAGATTCTGGCACTGAAACCGTAGTGACCCTGAGCCTTTTCTACGACAAAGTTGCCGCGGTTCGCCATCAAACGGGCGTGAAGCGGGTCATTGTAACCAACATCAAAGAGTACTTCCCTCCTGTTTTGCGCATCCTTTTCACGTTATTGAAAGAGAAGAAAGAGGGTCACCGCGTCACTATCAGCGGCCAGGCCGAAACCTACTGGCTTCAGGAGCTGTTGGCGCAATACCGGGGCACTTCTCCCCAACCGGTTCCCGTCAATCCGGACGATGCGGCTGTGCTTACCTACACCGGAGGTACGACCGGTGTGCCCAAAGGGGCGATGCTCACCCACCGCAATTTGGTTGCCAACATGATACAGACGGCATCCTGGCTCGGCGGCGTTTCCCAGGGGACCGAAATCATCATGGGGGCCCTCCCCTTCTTTCATTGCTACGGGATGACGACGGTCTTGAACCTGGCCGTTGAGTGTGGGGGGGCCATGGTTTTGATCCCCAATCCTCGAGACCTGAAGAATGTTTTGGGGAGCATCAACAAACATCGCCCTACCCTGTTCCCCGGCGTCCCGACGCTCTACGTGGCGATCAACAACTACCCGGACATCAAAAAATATGACCTGTCGTCCATTCGTTCTTGCATAAGCGGATCTGCACCCCTGCCGCTGGAGGTGCAGGAAGAGTTCGAACGCATCACCGGTGCCGAACTCGTGGAAGGGTACGGACTTACGGAAGCGAGCCCGGTGACCCACGCGAATCCGTTGCGTGGCAAACGCAAAGCCGGCACCATCGGCCTGCCGTTTCCGAATACGGACGCCAAAATCGTAGACCCCGACACACGTGAAGCGATGCCGCAAGGGGAAATCGGTGAACTGGCCGTTCGCGGCCCGCAAGTGATGAAGGGGTATTGGAACCGTCCAGAGGAGACCGCGGCGGTACTGCAAGATGGCTGGCTCTATACCGGGGACATTGCGTCCGTAGACGACGAGGGTTACTTTCGAATCGTTGATCGCAAAAAGGACCTGATTATCGCCAGTGGCTTCAATGTCTACCCGCGTGAAGTGGAGGAAATTCTATACGAAAATCCGAAGGTCATCGAGGCCGCGGTCGTGGGCGTGCCCGATCCCTATCGTGGCGAGACGGTGAAGGCCTTTGTCGTCCTTCGCGCTGGAGAGCAAGCCACTGAAGAGGAGATCATAGAATTCTGCCGTACACGACTGGCCCCCTACAAATGTCCGCGTTCTGTGGACATTCGTTCCTCCTTGCCCAAGTCTACGATTGGCAAGATATTGCGAAGGGTGCTTGCGGAAGAGGAAATCACAAAGATTTCCCCAGAAATAGAGCAAAACGGACCGGAATAACCGAAGCTTGACAAGTTGCACACCATTGTTTATAATCCTAGTTTACGGCAACTTTAGATTGATTTTGTTCGATCGTGATTCTTGGTAGGCGCTGAAAACGTCCAAATCTGTGTCCCATTATTCTCTCTCCGACAAACTGCGAATTGCACAATCAAAAAGATCATAGGGCAAGGAGTAAGTATGGAGGCCACTACATCGAAAAAATTATCGAATCGATCCCGTTTCAACCTTGGCTCTATCGCCTCTATGCTTGTGGCTGTGGTGGTTGGAGCCTTTATTGTCTGGCGCGTAGGCCTCGTAATCACCACAAAACATTACCCCATGTCTTTGTGGGGGCTGCAATTGGCCAACGGCCTCGTTCTTGGTGGGGTATATGCTCTGCTGGCCCTCGGCTACACCCTCGTCTATGGCATCCTCTTCATGATCAACTTTGCACATGGCGATGTGATGATGATCGGTGCGTATGCGGGATTCTTTTCCTTGCAGTGGCTCAAGTCCCAGGGATTGGTGGAAACCCAGCCGGTTTTTTCTCTGCTCTTTGTGCTGTTTGTGGGCATGATCGTGGCCATGATTGTGGGCATTGTCCTTGAGCGACTGGCCTACCGCCCGTTGCGTCATGCCCCTCGATTGGTGCCCCTGATCAGCGCGATTGGGGCCTCTATCTTTTTGGAGCAGGCGGCGCTGCGCATTTTCGGCCCCAAGCTGCGAGTCTATACCAAACCTCCCCTCATTCAGGGTGGGTGGGACATTGGATCTACAGGCATCTTCGTGACCCGCACCGGCGTGTTAATCATGGTAATGTCACTGCTGATGATGATCGGGCTCTACGTGATGATCCAATATACGAAAGTCGGCAAAGCCATGCGTGCAGTGGCCGAGGACCAGCAGACCGCGGCCCTGATGGGGGTTGACGTAGACCAGGTCATTGTGTTTACGTTTGCCCTCGGTTCGTTCCTGGGTGGTGCTGCCGGGGTGATGCTCGGTTTTCACAATGGGCAGGTAGACTTCATGGTCGGCTTTATCCCCGGCCTAAAGGCCTTTACGGCCGCCGTACTCGGCGGCATCGGAAATGTGCCGGGGGCCATGTTCGGTGGCGTATTCCTGGGACTGGCCGAATCGCTTGGCCCAACGGCGCTGGGTATCCCTTCGCAGTACAAGGACGTGATCGCTTTTAGTCTGCTTGTATTGGTACTCATCTTTCGTCCTACCGGTTTGTTGGGCGAGATACTTTCCGAGAAGAAAGCATAGGGGGCACTGTGCAACTACGAGCGAGCATAAAAGCAGGCACAATTGTCGGAGCTACAGCCCTCTTTTTTACCATTTCGGGCATGTTCAACGCGTTGGCCGGTCCGCACATCGCCGGCGTCTCGCTGAGCCACATCATCTTGGCGCTTATGGGGTTGTGGGGTGGTTGGCTCACAGTTCGTGATCTGATGGGTGGCGAAGAATCCCCGCCCCCTTGGCAAACGACCCTTTCGGGTGCCCTGGCCGGCATCATCGCGGGACTGTGGATAGCACCGCTCGTTGCCCTCGCCTCCGCGATCGATGTGCGCTACGTTCTGGATAGCGTAACGCCCGATACGATCACTATTCTCAGTTTTGGCCGGAGCCTGCCACAAGGCGTTCTGTTGCTGGTTGGTGGGCTTGCCGTTCTCTCTATGGCCACGGCTTTGTTGTACCCCTATCTCTCGCGGGCAAACCTGCAAATGCGGCAAGACATCTCTACATCTGGTTTGTCTGGCCCGGCATTCTTCTCCGGCCGCTCGGTTCGTGTGATCCTCCCTCTTACACTCCTGGGTCTGCTCGTCGTGCTGGCACCCCTTCGACTGGGAGGGTACTACGATCATGTCCTCGGTTCCGTGGGCATCTACGTGATGATGGGGTTGGGACTGAACGTCGTCGTCGGTTTCGCCGGTCTGTTGGACCTTGGATATGTGGCTTTCTTTGCCATAGGAGCCTACGCCTACGCCTTCTTGAACTCACCGAAGTATAATATGCACGTCGGTTTCTGGATTTCCCTGCCTATTGTCGTAGCCATTGCCGCGTTGGGAGGGATCCTCCTGGGCGTCCCTGTCCTGCGAATGCGGGGCGACTATCTGGCCATTGTCACACTCGGATTTGGCGAGATCATTCGTTTGTTTCTCAACAACCTGGTAAAGCTGACCGGCGGCCCGCAGGGCATCTTGGACATTCGGCCTCCCAGCCTTCCCGGCATCGATCTTGGGAACCCACTCGCCTTCTACTACTTGATTCTGGTTGGGTGTGTCGCTACCGCCTTTGTAACCAGCCGATTGGACAGATCGCGCATTGGGAGAGCCTGGGCCGCCATTCGGGAAGACGAAGACGTGGCCCGGGCCATGGGCATAGATACCGTGAAGTACAAGTTGATGGCCTTTGCCATCGGAGCTTCCTTTGCCGGCATCGGTGGAAGCATCTTTGCCTCTCGCCAGGCAGCGATCTTTCCGGCAGATTTCACCCTGATGGTCTCCATCAACGTGCTCTGCCTGATCATCATTGGGGGAATGGGCAGCATCCCTGGCATAATCGCTGGTTCCGTTGCCCTGATTGGCCTTCCGGAAATGTTGCGTGGGTTTTCTGATTACCGGCTTTTGATCTTTGGAGCACTCTTGGTCATCATGATGGTATTCCGCCCCGAAGGACTGATCCCCTCCGTGCGACGCCAGCAAGAGATTCACGAGGAAGAAGAGAAGCTGGGAATCGCAACTGCGGCCACGTGAGGGTGGGGAGCGACGCTGAAATGATGAATGCAGAATGCAGAATGCAGAACGATGAATGGATGAACGGGGAGTAAGGAGTCGGGAGTAGGAAGTAGGGGAGAGCGTGAAACGTGAAGACGTGAAGACGTGAAGACGTAAAACGCACCAACGCACCAACGCACCAACGTGCGAACGGAACACGCATCACGGGTCACGACTGACATCCGGCGACTGACGACTGACGACTGACATCTGACGACGAAGGACAGCAACACATGGCATTACTCGAAGCCAACGGGGTTGTCAAGCAATTTGGTGGCCTGATAGCCGTAAACAATGTGGTCTTCTCTATTGAAAAGGGTATGATTGCCAGCCTGATTGGCCCGAATGGTGCTGGCAAGACCACGTTCTTCAACATCATTACCGGGTTCTACCAGCCCACGTCGGGCGATATCATCTTCGATGGCCAGTCTCTCGTGGGACTGTCTACAGACCGCATCACCGCGCGGGGCGTGTCGCGAACGTTTCAGAACATTCGCCTGTTTGCAAACATGTCCGCTCTGGAAAACGTGCTCGTTGGAGAGCACTGCCATTTGCGTTCGGGCGTGGTGGGCGCGATTCTGCACACACCGGGGACGATGCGTGAGGAGGCCCAGGCCGAAGCCCGCGCGCATGAACTCCTTGATTTTGTCGGCCTGCGCAATCGGGCTGACGAGTTGGCCAAGAACCTGCCCTATGGTGACCAGCGACGGCTGGAAATCGCCCGGGCATTGGCCACAGAACCCAAACTGCTCTTACTCGATGAGCCCTCTGCAGGCATGAATCCCATCGAGACGGAAGACCTCACGCAGTTCATTCGCCGGCTGCGTGATGAGCTGGACCTGACCATCCTGCTGATCGAGCACCACATGCGTGTGGTGATGAACATCTCCGACCGCGTCAGTGTGATGGACCTGGGCGAACTGATTGCCGAGGGAGCGCCTGAAGAAATTCAGCAAAACCAGCGTGTCATCGAGGCTTACCTGGGCACGGGTGGTGACGAAATGCTGGGTGCAGAATGATGAACAGGAAAGATAGAGGTAGAGCGGGGGGCGGGGAGCGGCGTAACACGCAACACACAACACGCAACATCGGCCACATCCACTAAAGGGAGCTTCCGACAGGATCGACATCTATGCTACAAGTCAATGACATTCATACCTATTACGGTCACATCCACGCCCTGAAAGGAATCACTTTTTATGTTTCCCAAGGTGAGATTGTAACGTTGATCGGTGCAAACGGTGCCGGCAAGAGCACGACCCTAAACACAATCTCTGGTATCCTTAAGCCGCGTACAGGCAGCGTCTTGCTGGAAGGTGCCCCGATCCATACCAAGCCGGCACACAAAGTAACCGGTTTGGGCGTTTGCCAGGCTCCGGAAGGGCGAAAAATCTTCGCCCGCTTGACTGTTCGGGAAAACCTGGAGATGGGGGCCTACACCCGCAAGGACAAAGCCGCCATCCAGGAAGACATGGAGCGCGTGTTGGAACTTTTTCCGCGTCTGGGTGAACGTCTACACCAACCGGGGGGTACGCTCTCCGGCGGTGAACAGCAAATGCTGGCCATTGGGCGGGCGTTGATGTCCCGACCACGGTTGCTGTTGCTGGACGAACCGTCCATGGGGCTGGCCCCACTTTTGGTGGAACAGATATTTCGTATTATCCAAGACATCAACAAACAGGGCACGACAATCTTGCTGGTCGAACAGAATGCCCAAATGGCCCTGGCCATCGCCCATCGCGGCTACGTGCTGGAAACCGGCATGATTGCCCTGGAGGGCACGGCCAAAGAGCTGCGCGAAGACCCGCAAGTTCGCGCTGCCTACCTGGGCGCGACGTAGAGCGTGGGGCGAATGCAGAATGCAGAACGATGAATGGATGAACAGGGAGTAAGGAGTCGGGAGTAGGAAGTAGGGGAGAGCGTGAAACGTGAAGACGTAAAACGCACCAACGTGCGAACGTACCACACATCACGACTGACACCTAGCGATACACATTGAGGATCGGATAGCAAACGGGGAAGAGATTATCCCTATTGAGTCTATAAGCCTGACCTCTTTGGAAGTGGCTGCATGAATGGGAAGCTTCCCCGAATCACTGCCCGTCAGGCGATCAGGGCCTATAAGGGAAAGCGGGGTTTGTTCTCGTTCGCCAAAGCGGAAGCCATAAGATATACAGAAATAGCGAAGGAAAGAGGGTTACAGTACCGTATCAT
>JAADHH010000146.1 GCA_013151955.1 Chloroflexota bacterium | reverse complement strand
CGGCCACGATCGCATAGACAGCGATACAACGCTGGAGCCGATCAACGGTACGCAGACGGCGTTCTTCTATCTTACAACCGTTTTCCAGGAGGTCAAAGTAGACCTCAATCTTCCAGCGCTGGGCATACCAGGCCAGACGTTCACAAGCGTCTTGGAAGTTGCGAACGGGCACGTTGCTCAACAACATCCACGAGATGGGCGTGGCGCCTTCCGGAGGAGAGATTTCCGTGGTCAGAACCGCCCATACGCGCAAGGGGGACAGGTTCTTTTGAGCAGCTTGGCGAGGTTGCTGGGGAGGCTGCAGCACGACCTCGGCAAACCGCACGGCCAGCTGAGCTTCTCGGGCGGGCTGTTTGTCTCGGGCCGGAATGTGCACTTGCATAGTACCTGCCTGGGGCCTAGCCTGCACGGTGGCCCACAAGTGCCCCCCTTCTCCTTCTACCCGACGGTCTTGGGCGGCCCGTACCACCACTGAAGCACGCAACTGCTGCGCCAGATCGAAGAACTCGTAGATGTCGCTTTCCCGGTCACAGACAGTAACCATTTGCACCCCTTCAGGCAGGCCTTCAAGGCTGTGCCGCAAGGCTTTCAACCATTTGTTGCTCTCCTTCTCTTCAATTGGCCGAGTCTTGCGCTGGGCCTTGCCCTCGCTCTCCTCCTCACGTGCCCAAATCTGCACATCCAGCAGGCCCAGGGGCACGCCTGCTGGCGTGACTGCTTCCGTGGCGTGCACGACCAGGCCCTGCTGCTGTTGTACCTTTGTGCCAATGGGCCCCAGCCCCTTGGTGCTACGGTGCCCCGTGTAATTCAGCAGTACTGTGTCTTGCAAAGCCAATACGGTACGTTCCCCGGCCATCCGTTTCAGGGTTGCTGTGCGATGTGCCTCCAAGATGGCCTGCGCTTCTACCTTTTCGTTGTCGAAGAAATCGTATGCCGCCTGGGTAGCTGCCCAGCTACCACATGCTTGTGGGATGGAAGCAAATGGTTGCGCTTCAAATTGTGCTACCATTTTGACCAGCCGTTTGCTCAATCGCTTGTCCCCCAGTTGGGCAATGCCCAATTCTTCCTGCGCCCAAGCTATATCTATGTCTGTGGTAGTCATGTCCTTTTCCTGTTTGAGAGATTCGTTTCACAGTCCCTGCCCATGATTATACTACAATCGCTCCCTTATGGCTACACGGCCATCCCCAGTCCCCAGGGGCATGAAGATGTGAGTAATTGTATGCCAAAGTTGGGGGGTTAGGGGGGCGCGACATTCTGCTCACCCCGAATTATTGAGAAGATACCTAGAGTATCGTTAAATTTTCATCCGAGATGGTCAACGATTGCAACCCTTGCTCTGTGACCACCCACGTATTTTCTATGCCTACCAGCCCTTCGCCGGGAAAAACGATTTTGGGTTCGAGGGCGAAGACCATGCCCGTTTCCAGCGGCATCTTTACGCCGTGGGCAATGACGGGGAACTCGTCGAGTTCGATGCCCACGCCATGTCCGACGAATTGCACGCGGCTTTCGCCATAGCCCATGAAGTAGTCGGCATAACCCATCTCCGTGGCCCGGCGCACGGCAAGGTCGTACAGATCACCGGCCGGCACGCCCGGCTTGCCGGCCTCGGCCAGTTCGTTTTGCAGTGTACGCATGGCTTCGTAGGCCACCGTCAAACGCTCCGACAGATCGCCCAGGGAAAAGAGGCGTGTCTGGTCCACGATGTAGCCATCCACTGCCGCGCAATAGTCCACGACCACAGGCTCGTGGCGGCGAATGGGCTTGCGCCCCGGTCCGTGGGGCATGGCCGGGCTCAAGCCTTCTCCGCCACTTGCCGAATCGAAAAAGCTGGGCACGGCGCCATTTTCGCCGGAAAGAATGTGCCCGTAAAACACCTCAACGTTCCAGTTACGCAGGCGGATTTGCCCCTGGTGGCCGGCAGCCCTGGCGACCGCTTCCACGCGCCCGGCGAATTCAACCTCGCTCATCCCTTCGCGCAAGATTTCTGGAACCGCTCTCGCCATCCGGTCCACCAATTGTGCCGCCTTGCGCTGGATGGCAAGTTCGTAGGGCGATTTGATTGCGCGGACCGTCCGAATTGCTGTGGATATATCCACAATTTCTGCGTCTGGGAAGAGGCGCTGGTAGTAAAAGTAGTTCCTGGCCGGCAATACGTCCAGTTCCATGCCCAATCGCGTGGGGAGGGGGTGTCCCTGCGCCGTGATGAGGCCGCCGAGGGTCCGCAAACTGGTGAGGGGCACAACGTCCGGCAGCGCCGACTCCCGGCAGGCCCGCGTGAAACTGCGACGGGCCATGAGCAAGGGCTCGCCCTCTGCCGGCACATACAAGTGCGCCTGCTGAATGGTTCCGGCAAAATAGAACAGGTCCGCAGCCTGCACGATGAGGGTACCGTCCAGGTCTGCCGTCCGCAGAGAAGCTTGCAGGGCGGCAATGCGCCGGTCCAGCTCCTCCTTTGGGGTATAGCGTGCCATGTTACTTCTTGCTTTTGCGAGATTTGGCGGCAGGGCGCTTGAAGATCAGATGGACTCCGACCGTGCCATAGGCTGCGCCTTGCGCGTTGGGAGCAATCAGCGGATTGCCCGCGACGAGTTCCCAGCCGTCGCGGCCCCAATCATTGATCCAGTTTTCCAACCCACTGATCAAGCCTTCTTCGGTCTCTGCATAAACTACCATCTGATCCCGATAATCCCATTGCTGCATTGTGTCTTCCTTTCGTTTTGTGTGCTGTTTTGCGTTTTGAGACTGCTGTTATGAAAATAGTCGCCAGTCGTCAGATACTGGCCACACGATGCTTAGAAGTTCAACTTCTCCGAGAAGTTGAACTTCTCGGCCCAATGCGTGTTGCGTGTTGCGTCGCTCCCCGCTCATGGTGACTGTTGTGAAAATAACGTGTCAGGTATCAGGTGTCATGTGTCACGTAATCCGTAAAACGTGATGCGTCGTAATGCGTAAGACGCAATACGTTTCACGTCTTCACGTTTTACGTCCTGCCATTTTCATCCTTGGTGGCGCGCGCCGCTCATGGTGACTGTTGTGAAAATCGCGTTGGCTCATGCGTCACCTCTTCCGGCAACTGGGGTGGGGCTTGTTGTCCAGCTCCCCGCCCATTCAAACCAGTGGTTCCGCGAACAGAACGCCCCTTTTAATACACGGTCATGACTGCGGCGAACTGGCGGGAGATTTCCGGGTCATCGGAAAACTCGGCCAGGTGAGCGCGCAACTCGCGCACAATGTGTCCCGACGGCCCAAACTCCAGGGCATAGAAGCTCTGGTCATACCGGTCGTAGAAGCGAATGGCCCAACGGTTGTCCGTGATTTGCAACCCATCGATGGGTGCCACATCGCCAAAGTCGATTCCCAGCCAGGTAAGTACCCGTTCCAACGAAACGGCCTGTCCCAGCGCAGGAATATCCAGTTTCCGGTCGCCGGTGCCCAGCGGGCCGTAACGAGTTGCCATCTCTTGTTTCGTGGCCGCAGACATTCGGGTACCGCGAATTCAGTTTGCCAATTGGCCGCGCAGCCAGCGAGGTACGATGTGCAGGGCTTCGCTATTTCCCCGCAATTCCATGTGATTGAACCAGCGTGGCAGATAGCGAATCAGGCCATTTTCGTGTTCCACATCGGGGCGCGTATCTTCTGTAATTACCCGGAGCTCTGCTTGCGGAAAAATCTTGGCCAGCTCCTGCGTGCCCTCGATGATGTTTACGATGTCTCGTGTGCTGTGGAGCAAGAGCGCGGGTTTGTCCTGCGTTTGGACATCGCCCAACTCTTTTAGCAGTTCGACGACGTAGCCCGAATAGGGCTCGCGCACGCTGGGGCTGGGGAAGTTCTTGAACATCCACTGGCCCCTCGGCGACACTTCTTGTACCACAGACGGGGAAATCGCAGCCAGGGCATCGGCACTGCTCATCAAGGTGAGTCGCCCCCCCAGGCTCAGACCGGTCGCCCCAACCGGGCCGTAACGGCGCATGTAGGTTGTGGCTGCCTCGAAATCGTCCAGGACGCCTACGCTGACCGGGGCGGGGTGTTCGCCGTGTCCGCGCATATCGAAGGCCAAAGCGGCCAGCCCGTTCTCGGCCAAAGCCGTCACCATACCAAGCATCTCGATTTTGCTGGAGCCATATCCATGGCATACGGCCACTCCGCCAACCGGCGTATCCGGCTCCAGCAGGAACGCCGGTATGTTGTGTCCATCGCTAGAAACCAAATCAGTCACCCGCGTAAACTTCATTGTTTTTCTCCTTGTGTCTGTCTGGCGAAGGTCAATGTCCCTATTGTACTGCCCTTCCAGCAAGTTGTCAACCTGCGCGGAGGGGAGGGCTTGCGTAGCATACGCCCGGGGAGTACGAGGGGTGTCCCCTCGTCTCTCCCTCCCCCCTCATTTCCGGGTGAAAATTGACACCCCTACAAAGCGGTGGCCTCACGTCGCCTCAACCACAACAGTCCAGCGATAGCACCAATCAAAAGGACTGTTCTGATGAGGCTGGCTTCCATCCCAAAATCGCCGCCTGTCAGCCAGCGTGGGCCGGAAAGCTCCGATACCAGTAGGGTTGTGCCCTCTAAGCCCATACTGTGTACTGAAATACCGGAATTGGGCAACCCAACCACGAAGAATTGAGCAAAGTTCCATCCAGCGTGCCAACCTATGGGAAACCACAAAGAGCGCAACCATAGCAGGCCCAAGACATAGGTGACGGCGGAGAGCGTGATATTGACCGCTCCCAGAATCTCGGCGTTGGGATTGAGCAGATGCACACCGCCAAACAGCAGGGAAGTGACGACAATGGCAGGCGTGACGCCCCAGCCACGCTCGATGTTTTGGAACCAATAGCCACGATTCAAGACTTCTTCCACGATTGGTCCTAGAATGGAGGAGGCAAGCACCCAGCCCAAAGCCATCACGGCCGTTTGTGGGGATATGGCGGTCAAGCCCCAAGAAGGATGCACGACACCAATTGCGGTCATGCCCATGAAAACCAATAACACTTCTCCCAAGCCTGCCAACAGCCCCCAAGCCAGATACTTGCACTGTTTCCGCGAAAATACCCACAGCATATCTTTCAGTTGCTTGCGTTCTATCCATCGCCATGCCAATACCACGAGAGTTAGATTGACAATGAACAGAATGGTGATGCCAATAATTTTCCCGTCGGGGCTAATTGTCTTCAACGTTCTACCGTGGAAATCGATTTGAAGCCAGTGCAGGCGGTCGACCAGGAGAACAAGCACAAGCCAGCCCACCAGATTTCCGATGATGCCAATCATCAAGAGCAACTGAAGTGCCAAAACGCGCAAGATTGGCCATACACGTTCAGACAAGAATGTTTTGCGAGATCCGATCACACTTGCCTCCTGCTATGCTGATTGATGGTATTGCTGCGAACCAAGTTTTGTGCGGATCGGGGCGGCACAACGTGTGGCCCAGCGGCAGCGGCGGGTTGGCAACGCTACGGCGAAGCCGCGGTCCGCCGTAGCCGTGATTAGTTTGACAATGTCACATTCGAACGCCTGGCGAATGAATTCGCGGCTACGTGGGGCGAAGCTGCCCTGCGCGGCAGCTAAACGAGGCCACGCAGGTGGCCTTCGCCACCGGTAGCACGCGGTTTCAACCGCCGTGCAAGGAAATGTGACATTGTCAAATTAGGAAGATTCACTCCGTAGCATTATATTAAACCTGTCTGGTAAATAGTTTGACCGGTGATTCTTCATAAACTTCGCTGTACAACCACAATGCCATCGAGGCATAGAAATTCACATTTCCGCTTTGAAGTGGCAATGTGGTACCATCAGGTTTTTGAAAATTATAGAAGCCACCTTTTTCATCCTGAACAGAGACAATCCAATCTGCTGTCCGTTTTGCTTCTTCTCTATATTGGCTATCATTCATCCCGCAATACGCCAGAAGAAGGCAGGCAGATGGCCAGAGAGCAGCCATTTCAGTATCATTAATTATGCGAATTGGATAAGTATTTTTACCGGTTGTCATCACTTTAGATTCGACCAAACTGCCAGGATATGGGCCATTGCAATGCTTTTTTACCCAACGAATAGCAGCTTCTGTTTGAGTCCTGAGTTCTGGAAAGTCGCATGAACCATCCAGTGTATCAAGAAGAGATTCCGCATCCATCATATTCATCGCATATTGGGGGTGAGTTTCTCCAACAACAATTGGTAAAATATGGTCCGCCATTCTGGCGACAATTCTACCTTTGAGTTGAAAGTGATTGGTTGTCCAACGAAGGGCCGGTCTAATAAGCCGTGCCGGCAAATCTGAACGGATACTTTGTGAATCAAAAGGATACCAATAACCTTGATTCTCATCGAAGTTGCGATAAATATGGCTCAATATTCTTTCAGCAGATTGCTTGAAGTATTCATCTCCCATAGTTTTCCAGGCAAGCAACGAGAAATGTGCATACTCACCAATTTCAATGATATTTGGAAGTAACAAATTGCCATCCTGGTCGACAGTTCCAGTAATCATGTGCCTTGCTGCTCTGTTGAGTGTTTCCTTAAATCTATCATCCCCACTGATTGCTTGAAACGTATTGAATCCCTCAAATACACATTGAGCTGCGTCCAGTGTAAAAGCGGCGTGATTTTTCCAGCCGCCATTTTCATCCTGGCGCTCCGCCAACCACTGCAAAGAGGTTAGCGCTGAATCGGAATATTTCTGCTCGTTTGTCAGTGCGTAGGCGTACATTCTTATGGTTACAGAATGGCCAACAAGTGTGGCATCTCCCTTGACGCCATAAAACTCATCGCCCGCCACATTGATAAATCCTTCATGCGTTTGGTTTGATATAAACCAATCTGCATTTCTTACGATAGCCTGTTCGTATTTATTCAGGTGTTTCATGGTGACGATCCTTATCTGATTCTTACGCTATGTCCAAATGCGAGCCGGGTTGTCCCCTCTCCGCCATTCCGCAAAGTGCTCATCTACCGGCGAAAGAAGAAACACGCAATGGCACCAAACTACGTACAGTTTACAGCAGGATTCCGACTCTGTCAAACGGGCTGTCGGTGTGGGGTGTGCGTCATTTTTGTGTCTTGGCGTCTTCGTAGTGCCAGAATCCCTATTCCGGCTCCTGCTATTCCTCCACGAAGGGTTTCCCCAGTGCTGCCGGCGGGGAGCTGCGCACGAGGCTCGTGACCCGCTGGCGGGTACGGCGGGGTAGGTAGGCGAGCAGGCGGTCCAGCACATTGCCGCTCACCAGCAAAAGGGCTACGATCATCAACGCGAAGGGGGCCGCCTGGAATATCTGCGTCGGTACACCGGGCGCCACCCGCTGCATCACGCTGCCCAGTGCCTTCAACCCGCCGAAGAGGTAGGCTCCAAAGGCCACCCGCAGCGGATGCCACCCGCCGAATATCACGATGGCCAGCGCGATCCATCCGTTTCCCGCGGTATGGTTGTGGCTCCATCCCAATTTGATGTCCAAAGAGTAGGCCGCGCCGGCAATGCCCACCAATGCCCCGCCCAGCACGGTATAGAAGAAGCGCAGGCGGTTGACATTCGTGCCCCGCGCGAAGGCCGCTTCCGGTCGTTCGCCGATGCCCTGCAGGCGCAGCCCCGGCTGGGTTTTGAACGTCCACAACCAACTGAGGAGGATGAGCAAGAAGCTGCCGTAGACGACCAGGTCCTGGCTGAACAAGATAGGCCCCACGATGGGCAAATCCTTGAGGATGGGGATAGGCATGTTCGGGATAGCCGGGCCCGGCTTGTGAACGAAAGGGTTGCCCAGAAATGAGCTGAGGTCTGCGCAGAGCAGGGTGAGCACAAATCCCACGGCCACCTGGTCCTGGCGCAGTGAAATGCTGGCAAAGGCGATCAAGGCGGCCACTGCCGCGCCGATCAGCGCAGCGACCACGAAACCCCAGAACAAGCTGCCGGTCAGGTAGGCCGTGGCAAAGGCCCCCATCGCCGAGAGGAGGATGGACCCATCGAGAGAGAGGTTGATCACTCCCGCTTTCTCGGTCAGCGTCTCCCCGATTCCGGCATAGACAAGGGGCGCGGACACGGCAACGACCGTCGCGAGCGTACGCAATAGTTCGTTGTTCATCGTTCAGACTTTCGCTCCGCCAGCCGGACACGCAGGCCATAGGCCAGCAGCACGAATAGCACAATGGTTCCTTGGAGGACTCCGCCAAGGGACGAATCGAGTTGCATGCGCAGTTCCAGGCGAGGGCTGCCAACGCCTACGGCCGCGAAAAAGAAGGCGATGGGCGGGACCCACACAGTGCGCATACCGGCCAGCAAGACGACGAGGATCGCCAGGTAGCCATAGCCGCCCGAGATTTGGGGGATCAAGCGGTGGTAAACCCCGATGGTCTGAATGGCCCCCCCCAGTCCGGCCAGTGCGCCACAAATGGCAAAGGAGGTCAACATCTGTCGAGTCGTGTCGATGCCAATCAGTTGCGAAGCACGGCTGTTCTTGCCCACCGCTTTCAGCTTCAATCCCCACGATGTTCCGCGCAAGGCAACGTACACAGCGATCATGCCAATCAGGGCCGCCAGCAGCGCAAGGGGGCTTACCCGCAGGCCACCCAAGTTCGGCAGCCAGACGGTGCTGGGGAATGGCGCTGTTCCGCTCATCGTAGCCCGCGATGCCGGTCGCCACGGGCCGAAGATCAGGTAGTTGGTAAAAGCTGCGGCTATAAAATTCAGTCCCAGCCCCCCAAAAATCTCGTGGACATTTCCGTGCGTTTTGAGGACACCGGCCAGCACAGCCCAGGCGAGCCCCCCTGCCATACCGGCCAGCAATACCACGGGGATGTATAGCAGGGATGGGAGGTCGAAGAGGCGCACAGCCCAGGTGGCAGCAACAGCGCCCATAACGATCTGACCTTCAATGCCAATGTTCCACAGGCCGGCCGCAAAGGTAATCAGCAAGCCGGCTGAGGCCAGCGACAGGGGCACCCATGCGGTCATCACGTCCGCCAATTTGACCGGGCTCTCCAGCGCACCGGCCAACAGGTTGCGATAGGCTTCGCCCGGCGGGGCACCGACCGCGATCAGAATCAAGGTGGTGACCAGAATAGCCAACAGCACTGAACCCAGGGTCAGGCCGATGTCGGCAAGCTGTCTAGGCAATTTCATACGCTTTGCCCCCGATCATCATCCCCAGTTCCGTGGTACTGGTCTCTGTTGCGTCCACCGGCCCAGACAAATTGCCGCCGGAAAAGACATAGATTCTTTCGCTCCGTTCGCGGATTTCGTCCAGGTCTGCGGAGGTAAAGACGATGGCCGTACCTTGCCGGCGACGTTGTTGCAGCATGTCCCATACCCAGCGGGCCGATTCTACGTCCAGGCCGCGTGTCGGGTGCTCCAGGGCCAGCAACCGCAGGTGGGAGGGCAAGAGCGACAGCAGCGCCCGTTGCTGGTTCCCGCCGGAGAGAGATTCTATGGGGCTGTCGGGTGTGCCCTGAATGTTGTACTCGCTGATCTTTTGCCGGGCTTTTTCGCGCGCTTCCGACCATCGAACAAAGAAAGGCATGTTTTCGCGGTCGGTAAGGATGCAATGTTCGGCCAGCGTCAATCCTTCTACCAAACCCTCTTCCAGGCGGTTGGCCGGCAGAAACGCCATGCCGCTCTTCAGCAGGTGGTGGTAGCTCTGTCCGACCATGTCTTGACCGTCGAGCAGGATTTGGCCCGAAGAAGGGCGTACCAGGCCCACACAAGCGTGCAAGAAGAGGCGCTGGCCGCTCCCCTCGATGCCGGCCAGGCCGATCACCTCGCCGGCGCGGATGGTCATCGAGATGTTGGGGATGGAAAAACGTGGGCCGGGCAGCGTGACGTGGTCGAGTTGCAGAACCGGCTGCCCCGTGGGAATGGTTGCCCGCTCGGACGGGGGGAGATCCTGTCCAAACATAAGGCGGACCAGTTGAGCGGATTGGAAAGGGGCCTCTATCTCGCCGCTGACGCGCCCATGTCGCAGGACCGTGACGCGGTGACACAGTTCTTCGGCGTCTTCCAGTTTGTGGGATACGAAGATAACCGATCGGCCCTCTGCGGCCAGGCGGTGTAATGTGGCAAAGAGTTGCACCTTTTGGGGCGTGGAAATTCCGGTCGTCGGCTCGTCCAGGATGAGCGTTTCCGCACCGAGCGAGATCAGGCGCAGGATTTCGAGCTGTTGTCGCTCGCCGATGCTCAGCGTGGATAACATCTCTTCAGGATCCATCGGAAAGCCGAAACGGTCGGCCAATTGCAGCAGTTCGGTTTTGGCGCGTGCGCGATGTTGGCGGAGGCGACTTCCCCGACCCAGGAGAAAATTATCCAGCACACGCATGGCCGGAAAATCGAGGGGGTCTTGGTGTAACATGCCGATGCCGTGCCGAATCCCTTGCGCCGGAGATTGGATTGACACCGGTCTCCCTTTGACCAGAATCTGGCCACTGTCGAGGGAAAGATAGCCGGACAAAATCTTCATCAGCGTGGACTTGCCGGCGCCATTTTCGCCCAGCAGACCGTGGATGGTACCCGACTGGACGCGCAACGAGATTCCATCGTTTGCGCGCACGGGACCAAAGTGCTTATGGATGTTACGAAGTTCGATTTGCATTGCTAGGCCGGCACCATCCTGGCGGGCTGTCGGAGCCAATGATTGAAATCTGAAATCATCGTCTGCAACGAAAAGTGCGTTCAAAACGCACTGCGTATCAGCGGTTCAACCTGTTGAAGCGGGTTGCTATCGTTCTCAAAATAAGTATCAGGCGGCGAATTCATTCGTCTAGCAGCTTGTCGGAGAAAGAATAAGGGGACACAGATTTTCCGATGATTTGGCCTGAACATCTTGTGTCCTACAAGAGAAATTCAGACCTCTCCGACAGCCTGCTAGGGGCGTGATGCGTGCCGTGCGTAGTGGCTCGTGCCAGCACAGCACGCATCACGAGGTTGGTCTGTAGCTACTTGCTGGGGCCTTCCATACCCTTCAGCAATTGTGGGAAGTACCAGATCTCTTTGTCGGTAGCCTTTTGCCCTTCTTTAAGATATGGCGTGCCGTCTTGGAAATCCAGCGGCCCTTGGAAAAGGTTCACATCGCCCGACGCCAAACCCTTGATGAATTTCTGCAACTGCGCTTTTTGCGCATCGGTCAACGCCGGCCCATCTATGAATCCGACTGCACTTGTGTCGGGGTTGTTGATGTTCTGCCAGTCGGGGCCGGCCCAGACCCAATCTTGCTTCCAGGTGCCGGCCTGGACTGCCTTTACGGCCTGTACGTAGCTCGGCCCCCAGTTGAAATAGGGCACACCCAGACAGACATTCGGGGCCTCGTCACACGCTCCCTTGAAATCATACGGGATGGCGAAGACACGCTCCCCTTTTTTGGCGCGCTGACCGGCCACCACGATAGCTTCGGTGGTATCGATTCCCGAGAGTAGCACATCGGCGCCACTGTCGAATATGTTGTTGGCCACTTCTGTGGGGTCCAGGGTCACACCGGGGATATTGAACCAAAAGCCGATCCAAGTCACGATAAAGCGCAGTTCCGAGGGATCGCCGCCCCGGTAATTCTTGTAGCAGTACCGGTAGCCCAGATAGGCCGACGAGGCCAGTCGCCGTGTCTCATCGTTGATCAGGGGGCCCAGGTAGCCGGCGGTTTTGGTTTCCGTAGCCAGTGCCGCAGCACAGCCGGCTACGCTCTTCATCAAGATCATCTTGCCCATGATGTTGCCCACATTGGGTGGGGCTTCACCGGTAAGTACGTGGTCGCCGGAGACGTGCATAAAGGTCACATCAGGATATTTCTGGGCGACCAGGTCTGTGTCGGCCATGAAGTCATCGGATGTGGTGAAGATCAATTTGGCACCCTGCGATACCATGTCGTCCACAACCTGTTCGAGCTTGACCCCTTTGCGGTCGGCCGGGTTCAGCTTGTCCAGATAGATCATCTTGGTCCCCGGCACCTGACTTTCCACATATTTTCCGGCGGTATAGTGTGCTTCGCTCCAGCCGTGGTCATTGTACGGGCCGACGAGCACAACGCCGAAGGTGAACGGCTTTGCCTTCGCGGTCGGTGGTGGTGGGGCCGTTGTTGGCTGCGCTGCCGCTTCTGTTGGTTGGGCCGGGGCTTTTGTGGGAGTAGCAGCACCTCCGCAGGCTGTCAAAACAATACCGGCTGCCAGTAGTGTGGCAACCAACAGAACCCACAGGAACTTACGTTTACTCATTTTCTCCTCCTCTGGTTTTACGAAGTGGGAATGGGGATACGAACAATGGAACAGACCAGGACGCCAAATCAAGAATTGCTTGTCTGGAGGCCCGATGGCCGAGAGCAGCTTCCGTCTGCCAATCGTTTAGGCGTTCGTCTTTATACGATCACCTCCCTCCGCTGAATCTAGGCAACAGGTACCAGTTTTCTTCTTTGGTGGAGACAGGGGGATTATATCATCTCACGGTGTAGATGTCAATAAGCGGGCAGGTGCGCAGGTGCGATGCAAGCTGGCGTCAGCCTGAATGGTGCAGTTCTTGCAGATCTGCCAACACCGCATCGCGCACGCGGGGGAGATGCTCGAAGCCGCTGGGATAGACGAGCCGGCGGACGGGGACCTGCCCGGCCATCTGCGCGAAGAAGTCCAGCCGCTGGGCGGCCAGGCCGACCGCCTCGGCCATGCGCACGGCAAACGAGTGCCGTATCAGCTCGAACACGGCGTCGCGTGGCGAAACCGGCACGATCTCGATCTGCGCGCCGGAGTTGGCCGGGTCGCGTCGTTCCGGGAGGTAGAGGCAGGCCAGCGGTTGTGAGTGGTCGCAGAAGTCACCGAATCCGTCGCCCCCCACGGGCACGCGACGTTTGCTCAGCATGGGGTGTACCAAATCCAGGTCTTCGTAGCACCCCAGGAAGTGTTGGGCTTCTTCGGGCCAGAGACGCATTTGGGGGTAGCCGGGCCGGCCCACGAACGCCCCGCCGGCACGTTCGACCGGTACGATGTCGTCGCTGAGGAGCGGGAAGCCGGCCTGCATGAACGCAGCGGCCAGCGAACTTTTGCCCCCTTTGTTCGCCGAAAGGAAGGCGATGGCCCGATCATCCACTACAACGGCAGCGGCATGGAGTGCCGGGAGGCCTTGCCGTTCCAGCCAGAAAGATAGAACCGGCCCCAGCAGGTGAATCTCTACCAGGTAGTCATAGTCCGGGTTCAGCAAGTGGCAGAGGATGCGTTCGGGCCAGACGTAGAAGTCGGCGGTGTGTGCAAAGTGCAAGATGTCGTAGTTGTTTGCATGGCGAAGGACGAGGACACTTTCCCCATCTTCCGCACGGTAGGGGCTGGTGTATACGGTTGCGTCCTGCTGCGAACTATCCGGAGGCTGATCTACACAGGCGAAGGTCAGGTCTGGCGTGCCTGTGCCAGGGAGCAGGTGGTTGGCAAATCGAAAGTCGGTGGACAGGGTGAGGCCGTAGAGGCGGTATATCATCGGTGGGTTTCAGCCTGTGCCTTGGGCGCTGACCTCTTCCAGCAATCCTTTGGCCATCAGCTCCTCGGTGAATGCCTCCAGATCGCTGCGTAGTTTGTTCTCATCTACATCGTACTGGCTCAACAGGTATTCGACGGCCACCTGCGGATCGCCATAGGGCGCGCCACATCGCACCGGCCACGCCTTCCAGTCCGTACACCTGGTCTTCTGCGGCGTGCCAGAGGACAGTCTCCCCGTTGTCCACTTTCCAATGCACGTGCGCCGGTACGTCCAAAGGGCCAAACGTATTGTCCTGTAAGGGAACGTTCAACGACACCCGTGTATCCAAACATTGGCGGGGGGAAGCGTTGTGCCAGTGGTCTTCGAGTTGTTGGGTACGTTCGTTCCAAAGGACTTTGTCCGGTTCGCTCCAGGCGAAGGCCACCGGTTCTACAATCCCCAGCCAGTAGCGCCGGCCGGGCAACCGCTCACGCCATGTCGCCTCATGCGCTTCGGCATTCGCGGGGGTGGAACCCTCCCGCTCGCGTAGGTCGGCAGCGGCCAGACAGGCCTCGACGCGGGGCTCGCTCTCCAGGATAGCCCGGCGCAACGCGGGGTGCGAGAGCAGATGAGCAAAGACCACACGTGGCGCTTTCACGTACGCCAGCACCTCGCCAAAGCGCCGGCCGCTCAGGCTGCAATCGTCCACGACGACGACCAGGTCGCCCGTAGCGTGATCGTAGCTCTCGATCTGTTCGCGTCCCAGTCCCAGGGCATAGCTCAACATACCCAGGACAATCAAACCGCCCCGTGGAATGGCTACGAAGCGGCTGTCGGGCAGGTCTGATCCCAGGTGCGCCTGTAGCTTGCGCGCCAGATGGAGGGTGTGTTGTTCGGCCAGGTCATACGAAATTGGTTGCATTGAAGGGTGTCATCGGCTCACCAGGGGACGAGGCCGTTCCCGCCAGAGAATAAAAATGGGTATACCTTTTCATCCTTAGTACCTTTTA
>JAADHH010000075.1 GCA_013151955.1 Chloroflexota bacterium | reverse complement strand
TGGCGCGCCGCCGATCCCACGCCGGTGGCGAACGCCCAGTCGAAGAGACCGCACAAGAGCTTGCCCTCCTCCTATCCCTTGGACGGCTTCACCATCTCCCTACCGGTAATCTTGAAGCAGTCTGCCGGGGAACCCACACCGACGGCCACAGCCACAGCGACCACCGGCTCCCTCAACCGCCCGGAGAACCCGCAGATCGGTCTGAACTTCATCCGCTTTGACTGGAACGAGTCACCCCACTACCAGCCGAGCTGGATATTCAATGACTTCGCCGACCTGGGTCCTACCGCCAGTTCATCAAGGCCGACCTGCTGTGGAACGTCGTCGAGCCGCAGGACGACCAGTGGGACTGGTCGGTCGCCGACGCGGTGATCCCGAACGCGGACTTCGAGCCGATTGTTACCCTCTTCGCCCTACAGTACGCCTCGGCGACGCCGCCTTGGGCAACCACGCCCGCCGAGTTTCAGAAGACGCTGGGGCCGGAAGCGCAGGACTACCTGGAACAGGTCATCGCCCGCTACGGCCCCTACGTGAAATACTGGGAGATTGGCAACGAGATGGTGGCGCGCCGCCGATCCCACGCCGGTGGCGAACGCCCAGTCGAAGAGACCGCACAAGAGCTTGCCCTCCTCCTATCCCTTGGACGGCTTCAGTCCGCAGGAGCAGGGCGCGTTCTTTGCCCAAGTCGCCGATTTCATCCGTGCCCGCGACCCGGACGCAGTCATCATCATGCCCGGTATGGGGGGGCTGAGCGACTATGCGCTCAACACCTGGCTCGCCGGCGTGATCGCGGGGGGCGGCACCGATTGGTTCGACGTGATCAACTACCACTACTACGGGCCCTGGTACAGCTACCCGAACCAGCGGGGGCAACTCGCGACGTTCATCGCCGACCACGGCTTGACCGGCAAGGCGGTCTGGAACACCGAGACCGGCTCGACCGCCAGTCCCACGCTCACCCAGCGGACAGACTATCCCAACAACCCGCAGACGCAGGCCGCGGACGTCTTCCGCCGGCTGGTCCAGGATTACGGCTACGGCGATTCTCTGGCCCTGTGGCACACCTACATCGGGTCGGCGGACACCCCGGACAACGACTGGCGGCTGTACGGCATCCGCACCGACACGGCCACTGCCCAGCCATCGTACGACAGCTTCAAGCTGTTCGCCAGCGAATTGATCCCGTTCAGCAGCGCGGAGAAGCTGGCCAGCAGCCCGGGCGGGGTCAATAGCTACCGGTTTACGACGGGCACCGGCGACAGCAAGTATGTCGCCTGGGGCACGGGGAGCTTCACTGTGCCGGCCGGCATCGGCCAGATGACGTCCGTTGTGCCGAACGTGGACGGCTCCTTCACCTGGCAGACGGTTACGCCCGGCCAAGTCATCACCCTCGACGACGTGCCGGTGCTGCTGAGGTAACGACTCGCACAACCGTCGGAAGTATCCCCACGCTCGATGGGCCGGAACCCCCGTTTCGGCCCCCACATCACCAAGGATGAAAATGGCGGGACGTGAAACGTATTGCGTATTTGCGTATTGCGTCTTACGCATCACGTTTTACGTTTTTGACACGTTATTTTCAGCAGCCGGGCTGTACTTTTGCTTCACGGTATAAGGTATGGTATACTACAGGAAAGGGCGCGACGGCTATCGTGCGCGACAAACAAGGGGGGGCTCAATGCTTGCCAAGCGAATCATCCCGTGCCTCGATGTCAAGGACGGCCGTGTTGTGAAGGGAGTAAACTTCGTAAATCTGCGCGATGCGGGTGATCCCGTGGAACAGGCACAAGTTTACGACGAAGAGCGGGCCGACGAGCTGGTATTCCTGGACATCACCGCTTCGCACGAGCAACGGGACATTGTTCGAGAGATGGTACGCCGCGTCGCCGACACAGTGTTCATCCCGTTCACTGTTGGTGGCGGCATCCGTACCGTGGAAGACATGCGCAGCATTCTGGCCGCCGGCGCGGACAAAATCTCGATCAATAGCGCCGCCGTGAAGAATCCAGAACTGATCGGCCAGGGTGCCAAACGATTTGGTTGCCAATGCGTCGTGGTGGCCATCGATGCGCGCCGGCGTCAGGAGGGCACAGGATGGGAAGTGTTCATCCACGGGGGGCGCATCCCCGCCGGCCACGATGCGGTGCGCTGGGCACGCGAGGTCGAAGACCGGGGCGCCGGCGAAATCCTGCTCACCAGCATGGATGCCGACGGCACGCAAGCCGGTTACGACATTCGCCTGACCCGCGCCATCGCCGATGCGGTATCTATTCCGGTCATCGCTTCGGGCGGCGCCGGCTCACTGGAGCATTTTCGGGAAGCACTCACCGATGGGAGCGCCGATGCAGCCCTGGCGGCGTCTTTGTTTCACTACCGGCAACTCTCCATTGCTCAGGTCAAAACGTATCTGACCGGGCAGGGGGTGCTCGTAAGAAAATAGCGATGTTTTACCGGCAGGGTTACCAACTCGTGCAAAAGATTCCGTCTGGCCAGGTGGCGACATACGGCCAGATTGCTGCACTGCTGGGCAATCCCCGTGCCGCGCGCGCTGTCGGTTGGGCGTTGCACCGCCTCCCGGACAGCGAGGTCGACGCGGTGCCCTGGCACCGCGTCATCAATGCCCAGGGCCGGATTAGCACCGCGTGCCGGGAGCATCCCGCAGGTGAACAACGCCGGCGCTTGGAAGCCGAGGGCATCGGGTTCGATGTCACGGACCGCATACCGTTGGGTGAATACCGTTGGGAGCCGCCACCTGAAATCTGGAGAGAGCATTTATGACGGCAGACAACCTGAAATGGGACGAGAAGGGCCTGATCCCGGCCATCGTGCAGGACGCAACCACGGGGCAGGTATTGACCCTGGCCTACATGAACGCCGAATCGCTGCGCCGCACGTTGGAAAGTGGCGAGACCTGGTTCTGGAGTCGCAGCCGGCGCGAGTTGTGGCACAAAGGGGCCACCAGCGGAAACAGGCAGCGTGTCCACGAGGTCCGCTACGATTGTGATGCCGACGCATTGCTTGTGCGCGTCACTCCGCGCGGCCCCGCTTGTCACACCGGCCAAACGAGCTGCTTCTACCGTTCAATAGAGACTCAGAAGGAATCTATGCCATGACAAACGACATCATCGCCCGCGTAGAGCGCATCATTGCCCAGCGCCAAAGAGAAATGCCAGAAGGATCGTATACGGCATACCTGTTTCGGGAAGGCCAGGACAAAATGCTGAAGAAATTGGGCGAAGAAACCACAGAAACGGTCATCGCCTCCAAGAATCAGGACCGCCGGGAAATTGCCTGCGAAGCATCGGACTTGATTTACCACCTGCTGGTGTTGTTGCGCTATCACGACATGGCCTGGTCCGACATCGTCGCCGAAATGGAGCACAGACACAGCGAATGAAATATCACATCTGGACGATCGGTTGTCAAATGAACGTGGCCGACTCCCAACGCCTGGGATCGGCTCTGGAAAAGTTGGGCTACGAAGGGACAGAGCAGGCGGACGAAGCCGATGTCATTGTCCTGAATACCTGTGTCGTGCGACAAAGTGCCGAAGACCGGGCCACAGGCCGGCTCTACTCCCTGAAACCACTCAAGGCCCGTCGCCCCGGCCTGGTCATTGGGCTGATGGGTTGCCTGGTTGGGGTGAAGGGGAATGGCCATTTGCACAAACGGTTTCCCGACGTGGACCTCTTTCTCCCCCCCTCAGACCCAGGCCCATTGATCGACTTCCTGCTGCAACGAGAGGGGAAATCGTTGGCCGAGACGGATCGTGCCACCCGCGAATCGCTTCAGGACGGCGACCTCGTGCTGCCGGCCCACGAGCGAAACCGGCTGGTCAGCGCGCATGTGCCCATCGTTTACGGGTGCAACCATGTCTGTAGCTTCTGCATCATCCCCCACCGCCGGGGCACCGAACGGAGCAGGCGCATGGGGGACATTGTGGCCGAGGTGCGCTCCCTGGCCCGCCAGGGCATTCGCGAAGTGACCTTGCTGGGACAAATCGTGGACCGCTACGGTTACGATATTCCCGATGGCCCCCGTCTGCCGGCCCTGCTGCGCGCTGTCCACGACGTTGACGGCCTGGAACGCATCCGCTTCCTCACCTCGCACCCCAATTACATGACAGACGAGCTGCTCGATACCGTGGCCGAGCTGCCCAAAGTGTGCGAGCACATCGAGGTACCCGTGCAGGCCGGCAACGACGAGGTGTTGCGCCGCATGAGACGCAAATACATGGTCGCCGATTATCGCCGGTTGATCGAACGTATCCGTGACCGCATTCCCCACAGCAGCATCGCCACAGACGTCATCGTCGGCTTTCCCGGCGAGACGGAGTCGCAATTCCAGGACACCTACGACCTCCTGCGTGATTTGCGTCTGGACGTGGCCCACGTGGCCCCCTTCTCGCCGCGACCGCACACAGCGGCTGCGCGCTGGCCGGACGACGTCCCCCTGGCCGAGAAAAAACGTCGGCGCAAGGCTTTGGACGATTTGCAAGCGGAAGTCGTCGGCGAAATCAACGCCCGCTTCCTCGATCAACCGGTCGAAGTGCTGGTCGAGGAGAAGCACAAAGGCCGTTGGCGGGGACGCACGCGCACGAACAAGTTGGTATTCTTCGAGGATAACACGCGCGATTGGCGCGGGCAATTGGCCACAGTGAAAATCAGATGGACAGGACCCTGGTCCATGCAAGGAACGGTCCTGCCATGATGAAGAGGTAGAGGGAAGTCGTAGCCAGTTTCTTTGGGTCCGGTTTGTCCGGGTGAGGAGTCGTAAGCATGTTTGAAGACCTGACAGCAAAACTTCAAGGCACGTTTGACCGTCTTGCGGGAAAAGGGAAACTGAATGAAAATGATGTCAAGACCGCCATGCGTGAGGTCAAGCTGGCGCTCTTGGAAGCTGACGTCAACTTCAAGGTTGTCAAGGACCTGGTCGCTCGCATCAACGAGCGGTGCATCGGCGCAGAGGTGATGAAGAGTCTCACGCCGGCGCAGCAGGTCATCAAGATCGTGAACGAAGAACTCATCGCCATCCTGGGTGATCCGGGGAAACTGGATCTGTCTGGCACGCCTCCCCAGGTCATCATGCTTGTGGGCCTGCAAGGTTCAGGCAAGACGACCACGGCAGCCAAATTGGCCTCCTTATTGCGCAAGAAAAAGCAGCGGCCCTTGCTCGTGGCTGCCGACATTTACCGCCCGGCGGCCATCGCCCAACTGGAGACGTTGGGAAAGCAGTTGGACATCCCCGTATTCAGCGAGGGGACCGCAGCAGCCCCCCCGAAGATTGTGGCCCACGCCTTACGCCAGGCCCGTCAGTCCGCCAACACGGTGGTGATCCTGGATACGGCCGGTCGCCTGCAGATCGACGAGCCGATGATGCGGGAGCTTGAGCAGGTGAAGGAGCGAAGCCATCCCGCAGAAATCTTGTTAGTTGCCGATGCTATGACCGGCCAAGAAGCAGTCAATGTGGCCCGGGAATTCCACAAGCGCGTGGGCCTGACCGGGCTGATCCTTACGAAGATAGATGGTGATGCGCGAGGCGGTGCGGCCCTCTCCATTCGCCAGGTTACCGGCGTGCCCATAAAGTTCACCGGCACGGGGGAAAAACTCGATGCACTGGAGCCTTTCTACCCCGACCGCATGGCCTCCCGTATCCTGGGTATGGGCGATATGCTCACCCTGATCGAGAAGGCGGAACAGGCTTTCGACAAAGAGGAATCGGCTGCGCTGGAAAAACGGCTGCGTAAGGGAGAACTCGATTTTGAAATGTTTTTGTCCCAGCTCCAACAGGTGAAGAAAATGGGGTCCTTCAGTCAAATCCTCGACCTGATTCCCGGGATCTCGTCCATCAAGAATCAGTTGCCCCAAGAAGTCACCGACCAGCAGTTCAAGCGTATCGAGGCGATCATCAGTTCCATGACGCTGGCTGAGCGACGCAATTCCCGCCTGTTGAATGCCAGCCGAAAACGGCGCATTGCCCGTGGCAGCGGCACAACGGTTCAGGAGGTCAATGAACTGTTGAGTCAGTTTCGCCAGATGCAGCGGATGATGAAGAACCTCGGGAAGATGGGGGGGCGTGGCGGTGGGTTCCAGATCCCTGGCTTGCCCCTCTAGCAGAAGCTACGAATTCCAAAACCAGCTTCAGGATTTCATCGGGGGTCAGGTCATCTGTGGGTATGTAGAGATCGCAGTTCTGTTTGGCATGAGCCAGTCGGCGTTTTTGTTCCACCAGCTCCTGGGGACGAAAGTGAATCGGCAACCGCCTTCGCGTGATCGTCGAAAAACTGACATCCAGATAGACCAGCCAACGTGGTCGTGAAATTCGCTGCCACATATCCGGCACATAGGAGTGTTCCTGCGCACAGTGGCGCGCATCGAAGCCCAGATTGTGCAGGCGGGTGACCAGGGTAGACTTTCCCGCCGCGCAAGGGCCGACGATGGCGATTCGTTCACTCGACATGGGTCACTGCCGGCCAACATCGCTTCGCGGCGCAGTGCCGGCCCGAATACGCGTGCCGGGCACCGGGCGTTCGCCGATGAGGGCCTCCTCCACCCGTCCCGGCTCCAACCCGGAGATGATGTCCACCTGTAGTCCGGGCATGGTTGTAACCAGGTTCAGCGCGTCCTCCACCTTGCTGGCCATGCCGCCGGTCACATCCATCCCCCGCGCCCCGTGGACAGAGGGTCGAATAGAGGGCCAGGTCTGTGGCGTGATTTCAGCGACGAGTTGCTCCGATGCAGGTGAGTCGTCATACCGCAAGACACCGGGAACCTCGCCGGCCAAGATGATGCGTCGCGGCTGTAGCGCGCGCGCCAGGAAAGTAAAGATCGTCTCCGTCGAGGCAATCGTCCACCCGCCCCTGTTGTCCCAGACGACATCGCCGTAGGTGAGCGGAACCAAGGCCTGTTCCAATGCGCGTTGAAAGGGGGCTAGGGAAAGTGATTGCAAAGCGCCATTGGTCGCTGCTGCGGAAACGGAGGGTGGGAGTACGACCAGGGGGATGCCGGCGTCGTGAAACACCCCGGCCACCTGTTTGTTCAGGGCCGCTGCTGCCCAAGCCACACGCGCAAACCCCGGTCCCGTGCGCGGCTGATTCCGGTCGTAGCCCACGGCCTGGGCGGCCGCATGACCGAACGACCCACTGCCATGTCCCAGCACCAGTCGCAGCCGGGGCGCTATGGCCAGGGCGTGACTAACCTCCGCGGCCAATCGCCGGATCAGGTGGAGACGTGCGGTCTGCGCACGGGTTTTGTCGGTGATTAGCGACCCGCCCAGTTTCAGGAAAACGATCTCCGGCATGGTTTCTTTCTTTCCCATAGAGACCAATTATAGCACGAAGCATACGGTGTTGGCAATACGGGAAGAAGCGACGGCGGCTTGTCATCCCCGTGAGCCGGGCGGGAGTTCGACGCAGAAGTTCAACTTCTCGGAGAAGTTGAACTTCTAAAGCAAAACTTTGATGGCTACCCCGACATCATCCGGCGATTGACAAAATCGGATTTTCGTGCTATTCTTAATCAGGTAATTTGAGGTAACTTTCTGCGTCCAATACATAGTGACCGCCGTGGAACAACTTAACCTGCCATTGTCCACCAGAGTTTGGCGCTCCCCTTATGGAGGGAGCGTTTTGTTTTGACAGCAGGCGATGGGCGGCACGTCATGAGCGAGATGGAAGCACGACCCGGATTGAAAAGGAGCGACGCACTATGGAGCATATCGAGCAACACCTGTTGGCAGCCAAGGACGGCGAACCGGTTCAGATCGCTGCAGAACTCCATCTTGAAAGTTGTGGCATGGGTATGCCCGTGATCCGAAGCTGGCAGTTATTGAAGACGCTGCCGGTCAATTCGGTGATGTTGGTCACCTCCTCGCACCCTTGAGCAGTACCCGACATAAACACCTGGGTCAGGTGGTCAGGACAAGAGATGGTGGATCAATGGCAAGAAGAGGATGGCACGCACCACTTCTACATTCGGCGACTGAAGTGATCCATCCGGCAACATTTGAACTTGCAAGGCATGAGCAAATCATTTTGTACGCTTGGTATCTTCATAGCAGGCCCATGGGCGATTGCGCACCACCAAGGATGAAAATGGCGGGGCGCGGCGGACCTCGGAAGCCCCCCCGGCCCCCCAATCCTGGGGGGAGTCGGATGGTTCCCCCCAGGATTGGGGGGTTAGGGGGGCAGACCCGCCCTGGAATGGGGATTCCAGGGCTACATGATCTGGCATCTGGCATCTGGCTACTGACGACTGTTTTTATAACGGAAGAAGAGCAGGACAAACAAGTGCTGTAGGAGTCTTTATGAAAATCGGTCTCATTGGGTTGCCCAATTCTGGAAAGACAACAATCTTCAATGCGCTCACTGCGTCGGAAGCAGAGATTACGTCGTATGCGAACAACGGCACGAAGCCGAACCTCGCGGTGGTCTACGTGGAGGACGAGCGAGTAACACGTCTCGCCGCCATGTACCGGCCCAAGCGTACGGTCTATGCAACCATTGAGTTGGCGGATTTTGCCGGCTTTGCCGGGAGCGTCGACAAAAACGGTTCGATCCCCGATTCGATGATGCGCTTGATCAAAACCACCGACGCGCTCGCTGCCGTGATCCGCAATTTCACCGACGATTGGCTCGGCCCGCCCACACCCCTGGCAGACGTAGCCCGCCTCAATGACGAGCTGCTGATCGCCGATTTGATCGCAACGGAGACCCGCCTGGAGCGGATCGAATGGGCCAACAAACGTGGCAAGAAGACGAAAGAGCTTGCGTTTGAGGAGAAAGTGTTGCGGAAAATCTTGACTCAGTTGAACGAGAACCGACCCATTCGGGAACTGGAACTCTCCGCAAGCGAACAGAAGGTCATTTCAGGATTCCAGTTCCTCACCCTGAAATCTTTGATGCTGATCCTGAACTCGGATGAAGCGAATTTTGGTGCGGACGAAGCGTTGCTGACGGAGATACAGAGCCTATACGAAACAGTAGAGTTCGCCGGAAAGTTCGAGATGGAGTTGGCTCAACTGGATGATGCGGAAGAAGCAGAGTTGTTTATGCAAGAGTTGGGAATCACTGCATCGGCGCAGCGCCGCCTGACACAGTTGGCTTACAAAACCTTGGGACACATCAGCTTCTTCACCGTAGGGGCAGATGAAGTGCGCGCCTGGAACATTCGGGCCGGAGACCCCGCCGTCGATGCCGCCGGCGTCATCCACTCGGACCTGAAGCGCGGGTTCATTCGGGCCGAATGTTTCTCCTACCAAGCCTTGATGAGTTTTGGCTCTGAAAAAGGGGTTCGTGAAAATGGCCAGTTTCGTCTCGAAGGGAAAGATTACCTTGTTCAAGATGGAGACATCCTGAACATCAGATTTCACGTATGATCCCAGGTCACTGATGAGAATCTGTGTCGGGTTGTAACGCGAAACTGTGGGGAGTAGGGGCGTCCAGGAATTTACAGCAAGACACTTGCAGGTGAAGGGTAATTTAGAAAGGATGTGTTGCAAATGGAAATCGGCATGGTTGGTCTTGGAAAAATGGGGGCAAACATGGCCCAGCGGTTGCTGAAACATGGGCATCATGTGGTGGCTTTTGATCTCAACGAGGAGAATGTACGCGCTATTGCGAAACAGGGTGTGGTTGGTGTTGATTCACTGGAAGACCTAATCAGCAAACTCACCTCACCGCGCCATGTGTGGGTCATGGTCCCATCCGGAAAACCGACAACGAGTGTGATTCAGTCGCTGGCACTCCTCCTCTCACCGGGAGATACGATTATTGACGGTGGAAATTCAAACTACAAGGATACCATGAACTGGGCAGCACAGCTACGACCGCAGAATCTCCACATCGTGGACGTAGGGACCAGCGGCGGCGTTTGGGGACTGGCCGAGGGGTACAGCATGATGATCGGCGGCGATGATGAAGTGGTAGAACGGCTTACGCCTATCTTCGAGAGCCTTGCGCCCGCATCGGACAAAGGATGGGGGCACGTCGGCCCGAGCGGAGCAGGCCATTTCGTCAAAATGGTACACAACGGCATCGAGTATGGCCTGATGCAGGCGTACGCCGAGGGATTCGAGATCATGAAAGCCAAAAGTGACCTCGATCTTGATCTCTACCAGATCGCAGAAATCTGGCGCTTTGGCAGCGTGGTCCGTTCCTGGCTGTTGGATTTGACGGCGGATGCGTTGAAGGAGGACCCCGAGCTACAGCACATCCGAGGATACGTGCCCGACTCGGGCGAGGGCCGCTGGACGGTGGCGGAGGCCATAGACCTGGACGTGCCGGCTCCCGTGATCACCCTCGCGCTCATGGCTCGTTTCGTCAGCCGCCAGGAAGATAGCTTCTCGGCAAAGTTGCTCGCGGCACTGCGCAATCAGTTCGGGGGCCATGCCGTTATACGAGAATAATCGTCACTACGCTGTCTAGCAGGCTGTCGGAGAGGTCTGTTTTTTCTTATTAGGACACAGATTTGCAGGATAAACACAGATTTTCCGATAATTTGGCCTGAATATCTGTGATTCTCTGTGAGAATCTGTGTCCCATTATTCTTTCTCCGACAAGCTGCTAGGAGCTTGGGGGTGCCACCAGACGATGATAGACCGTGGCATGAATCATGGCGATGGAACGCCAATCATACCTTTCCAGGAAGCGCCGTATAGCGGCTTGCGCACACTCCCCGTCCAATGCCTGCGCCTGCTGTAATGCCAGGGTCAACCCCTGCACATGCGCCGCGTCATATCCCAGGCCGCGCCCATCCGCAACGAGGTCTCGGAACGGGGGGCGATTTGGCGCTACGATGGGCAGCGAAAACGAAAAGGCGAGCCAGGCCGCCCCGGACGTGGTGACATCACGATACGGCAAAACAGAGACATCTGCCGCATTGCAAAACACCTGTACCTCGTCGTCAGGCACGTATCCGGGACGCAGAAGAATGCGCGGGTCTCGCCGGGCTTGCCGGGTCAAGGTTTCCAGGTAGGCCGGCTCGGCGATGTGGCCGGCAATCACCAACCGGACCTTCTCCTCGTGTAAATCCCCGAAGGCCTCCAGCAGGGTTTCCAAACCCTTGTAAGGGCGAATCAGCCCCAGGAAGAGGTAGACAAAAGCATCCGCCGGAAGACCTAGCTGCTGGCGGGCTTCCTCACGTCCAATGTGGTTCGGATACCACGTCGCGTAATGCCCGTGCGGTGCAACGTAAGTCGCAGACCGGTGACCGAAACGCCGGACCACTTCTTGCCGGGCGGTTTCGTCGTGAACGTGTACGGCCCCGGCCAGCCGGAAGACGAGCCGGTTAGCGAGAGCGTTGAGCAGCGGATAGCGCCGCTCATGTTGGGCCAGGTTGTGTACGGTATAGACCAGCTTGATTCCAAACATGCGCGCCGCCAGCAACCCCGCTCCCACAGAAATGGCCCGCTTCAATCGTAACTGCCGGTCGGGATAATCGAAAAGGAGCTCCAGCCAGTGCAGGTGTAAAAGGTCTACGTCTCGCCGGTGGCGAAGAATCCAGGGAAGGGAGAAGTTCGGCTCTACAGAAACGCTCAAGTCTTCGTCCGCCTGCAAAAGCCCCCGCCGGAGGAGTTGCACGTACGGATTCAGGCGCACCTTGGAAAGCAGGACGATGCGCAACGAGCGGCCGCTCATTTTGTCCGCGAATTCGCAGCCGGCTGTAGGCGACCCAACAGCCTCAGCCCGTACGCGATGATGTCGGCGGTCAGGCGGCGGAAGTTGCCATCAATCAGCCACAGGATGACGACATACGCACCCATCATCAACGCGCCGGCCAGGGGGAACGCCAGGATCACCCGCAGCGTGTTGATGCCGTTGAGGAAGGCCAGCTTGGCGATAACGGAAGCGCCGGCCGCGGCCAGAAAGGGCAGCGTGAGCAGCCGCACCCAGTCGCTGACCTGTGTACCCACGATGCGTCTCGTGATCCACACGGAAATGCCAAAGTCCACGATGGCTACAATCGCCGAAAGTGTACTCACCCCGACGATGCCATACCAGGCCGTGGCCGGATAGAGGAAGAGCACCATCATCGTCAGCCGCCAGGTGGCGATGGCCGTAATCCACTGCGGCTTTCCCCCGGCCTTGATGGCATTGCCCATGTTCACGGCGATCGAACGGGCCAGGCCGTAGACCACGAGCAATTGCAGGGGGATGACCGCGCCGGCCCACTTACGACCGTAGACACCGAGGATGAAATCGGGCGCAAAGAAGATGATACACAACGAAATGGGAATGGCCAGAAGGGCGACATAACGTGTGGAAGTGAGAAACGCCCGTTTGAAGGCCGCTTTGTCCTCCCGAATCGTCGAGAACGTGGGAAACATGACCTGGGCGACAACCCGGCTGACCTCTGTGGCCGGCATGTTCGAGAGCTTGTACGCCAACCCATAGAGACCCAAAGCGGCCGGGCCGGCCAGGCGGGCGACAAACGCGTCATCGATGTTCGTAATGAAGAAGACAAGCACCTGACTGCCCAGGATGTGCTTGGCATAGACGAACAACTCCTGGGCCAGACGCCGGTTGAAACGAAACCGCGGTCGCCACGACGAGAAGAGCCACACCAAAACGGTCATGGCGCTGGCCTCCAACACGCGGCCATACACGATACTCCAGGCCCCGAAGCCCAGAAAAGCGAGCGTCAAGGAACAGATCGCACCGCCCAACTGACCCAAGAATTCGGGAATAACCTTGCGCCGAAAATCCATCTCTTTGGCCAGCAGGGTGTAGTGTACTTTGCCCAAAGCGGAGATGACCAGGGTCAAAGCCAGCACCCGTAGAATGCGGGTCACCTCCTCGGCACCGGCCGGATTCTGGCTGAAGATGGCAGCAATCAGGGGTGAGGCCAGGAACGCCACCACGTAGAGAATCGTACTCGTGCCCAGCACCGTCCAGAAGGCCGTGTCCGAAGCCTCTTCCACATCCTCTTGGCGATAAATGAGCGCTGCGCCGAAGCCCATTTCTTGGAACAGCATCAGGGCGTTGATCGCCAGGTCTGCTGTGGCTACGAGGCCAAAGTATTCGGGAATGAGCAGTTTGGCCAGAATCAGAAATTCTACAAAAGACATGGCCTTCGTGGCGATCCGAGCGCCACCCACCCAAAACATGCCTCGCTTTGCCTTCGATTTTACGGTCATCGCACTACCTTACGGGACTCTGGCGTTTTTTGTTTTTGCCACGGATACCACAGATTTTCACGGAAAAAGCGTATCTGCTCAATATTTCGGGGTGAGCAGAACGTCATGCCCCCCTCCCCCCCCAACTTTGGGGAGAATGTGCTCCCCCAGAATTGGGGGCCGGGGGGCGTTCCCCAAGTTATTGAGATGATACGAAAAAGCCTGGAAATCTGTGCCATCCTTGACTGAAATGTCGTTATTATACAGTCAAAACGACTTTCGCCAGACTCCACACTACCTTATCGAAACGTTATGCTATCGAGCCAAACATCGGCCTGGTCAGCAAAAAAGACGCGGAACTCCAGCGGCTGGTCCGGCGCGTTGGAGAACGAAAGCTCAAACACCTGGTAATCGTTCGTCAGAAAATCGGCACCCCGCAGGTCACGGGAGACGATCACCTGGTCTGCTTGCGGGTCGTACACGTCCAGCGTAGCGATCACCTGATCGGCAGCCGCTGGCCCGGCCCGCAAGCGGAAGTCTGCGTGGTGCGAGCCGGGTTGGGGAAACTGCTGGTACGGTCCCCGGCTCATCAGGCCACGAACATGTTTCCCTCTCTGCGCCAGCAAAGCCCAGCCGTCCGTCGCTTTCGGATCGGCGACGATCTTTCCGCCCCACCAAGTCCGCCGGTAGAGGAACCCCTCTTGAAATTCGTAAAGCCGGCTGTTCGCCACAGCGTTCCCTGCTGTGGATGCTCCGCGCTGCAACAACAAGAACCCGTCCTGGTCCCAGATTACGCCATACGCGCCGGCCTGTAACAGGGCAGCGACGGTCTGGAGATACTTGTCGTCTGCCGGATAGCGATTGTAGGTGGCCGTATCGAGGGCGACGAACGCTGCACCCTCGGTGTCGGGGAACAATCGTATCTGCGGGCGTTCAGACAGGTGGGCCGCCAGGTTCGACTGGGCTGCCAGGGCCACGTCGGGCGGCACGTGTTGCAGAAATTCCTGCGCTGCGCGTGCGTGCCGGTCCACGGTGAACAACTCGGGCTGCCGCCAACGACCCAGCGGACTCGCGTAATACCCCATCGCCACCCCCCCGACGAGCACAAAGCCGGCCCAGAAAAATTGGTGTCGCCGGAGGGCCGGGCCGGATCGCCCGGCCAGCCACCGGCGCAAGCCAACAATGGCCGCCAGATAAAGCGGGGGGTATACCAGCAATGTGTAGTGCATGTGCAGGGTAGCCTGGGGTGGGTACTGGCTCAAGAAGTTCACCAGGAGGGCGGGCAGGAAGAGAAGCGCCGCGCTCCCTCCCAGCAAAGGCAACCCACCGAGGGGCACCAGCAGCAGGCCAAGCGTCTCTGCGCGCGACGCCGTGAGCACCTGGCGGATCGCAACCTGCGGGTGAGTCAACAGCGTGCCCAACATTTCTTGTGGCGTCCGCCCCAAGTAGCCGTAGCGCCACCACAGCACATATCCACCGTGGCCGTCGCTGAAATGTGGGATGAGAATCCCGACGACAACGCCGAGCCAGATCAAGTTGCCGGCGACGATGGCCGCACCCATCCGGCGACGCCGCAATCCGAAAATCGCATAGAGGCCCAGGGCAAATCCGAACAGGGCGACATCTTCTTTGGCCAGCAGAGCCACAAACAAGGTCGTCACGAGTGCCCGATTCTGCCGCCGGCGCAAGAAATAGAAAGCGAGTATCATAAACGGGAGGGCCAACACATCGGGATGGAAGTCGAACAAATTGGCCTCGTGCAGCAACGGCTGGAGCAGGAACGAGATGGCCACAGCCACGGCCAACACTGTGCTGCGCAGTTCGCTCCGCGCGACGAGGAGGAGAGTCCCTGCGCTCAGGGCGATGAGCGTGCTTTGGGCCAGCACCAACGCCAGCACGCCGCGGCCACCGGTCAGCCAGTAAATTGGGACGAGGGCGGCGAGGGCCGGGGAAAAATGATCGCCCAAAAAGGAAAACCCTTTGTACGAAGTATAGAATCCCCGCCCGTGCGCCAGGTTCCACAAGACCTGGTCCATCATGCCCATATCCAAGGCATTCGACATGAAGGCGAGGTGTCGCTGCCACGAGGCGAGACCCAACACGAGCGCGTAACCGGTGACGCTGGCCGCAAGAATTGCCAAAGTCGCCCGCCGGACGAACCGGCTGCCGGCAAGAGCGCCCGCCCACAATTTTGCGTGAAGGCCGGCTACGGTCGCCGCCACGAGTACCGATAGCATCTCCAGAAACATGCTGTGCTCGCGCAGGAGGGGGAGGTAGGCCACTCCCAGCAGGAGCGCCGGATAAAACGTGACCGCGCCCTCGGCCAGCAGGGCCGGCAGGGGCCGCCCGGTGGCCCGTGCGCGAAGTATGCCCAGCACTCCCAGCCAATCCAGCAGGAAAAGGAATACGCACAGGAGGAGCACGCCGAAACGCCAGGCGAGCACGTTCGCCGGCACGCCCAGGCCCAGCGCATTGTGCATCCGCCAGATGAACAGAGCGGTGGTCCCGCCGGCGGCTACAACGGTAACCGCCTGGAGAGTCGGCAGGCTTCGCATGGCCGTAGTTGGGTCTGTTTTCATGAATCACGTTGCATCCTGCTTATACCCCAGCAGTACGAAATCGCGAGAGAAAAGGGCCGGCCAACGGTGCGCCAGCCGGGTATAAAAGGGCCGGAAGCGGCGCTTGCGCACCCATGCCGGATAAAATGTCTTGGCCCAAAGGCTGGCGCTGCCGTCTATCTCTACGATGTGAATGCCCCGCTCCTGACACAACTGTATCGCATCGGGTATGGCATAAAAGTGCAAGTGCGTGCTATCGGTCGGCGAATGGCGCACGTAGGGGAACCGGCCACGCAACAGCCACCAGCGACAAAGCCAGTGGCCGATGTTGGGCAGGCAAAGGAGGAATTTTCCTCCCGGCCGCAGGACGCGCACACACTCGTCCAGGGTCCGCTCCGGAAATATGCGGTGTTCCATGGCATTGTTGGAGACAACCGTATCGAATGCGCCATCACCGAAGGGGAGTTTCTCTTTGTCCAGGTCAACCTGTTGGGTGGGAATGCCACGCTTTTGGGCTCGTTTTACGGCCACCGGAGAAAGGTCCGTGCCCACGACTGTCGCTCCGCGTGCTTTGAGCTTGGCTGCCAGAACGCCCGGCCCACAATCTACCTCCAGGACGTTCTCTCCCGCATTCACGCGCTGCACGATCAGGCCCAATCGCTCCTCATCGAAGTTGTCTCCTACGGTTTCCCAGTATGCGTCGTAGTAAGCTGCAAGGTCCATATCAGATTCTCTTTCTAATAATCAGAGCGTAAGATCAACGGCAGGATCACGTGCCAGACAATATGCGTCGCGGTTGCTGTTGGGGTCAGGGTTGGGGTGGGCGTCGCCGTCGGGGTTGGCGTGGGCGTCGCCGTGGGCATCAGATAATTCACGGTAAGTTCGGGACGCAGTTGCGGGTCAGGGTATTCTGCGGAAGCAACCCGGTATTCCGCGGAGGGAGCCGCCGTCCCCCGAATGATGACGCCGTGGTTGCTTGCCGGATCGGCGACCCACGTCTTGACGACCGGTCGCAGATTGAGGGTGTATGGCTCGAAGGTGGCCCGCACCGTCGTTGCCGAGTGTATCGAACTGTCGTAATCGGTGCCGTCCGCAGAGGCTCCGGGAGTCGTCCAGGGTGTGGCTACGGCCACCTGATTCCAGGTTGTATCGGCTTCGCTCCAATCACGAAGGAGCGGGAAGGCATTGAGTGTCAATGGATTGTCATCGTGGCTGTAGATCGTATAGAGTTTCAAGCGGGCCGCGCGGATCAACGCGCCGGCGGGGATGTCGCTCAAGTCGAACCGGATCAGCGGACGAAAGTCAGCGTTCCATTTGGTAGAGAGGGCGGCACTTGCGCCGTAGCTCGTGTTGGGTGTGTAGCTGTTCAGATAGGTGTCTGTCGCGCCCTCGTAGTTGTTCAGGCCGCGCCGGTAGATCGCGGTCTGCAACGTGCTGCCGGTCGGCGGATAGATCAAGAGCTGGTGCGTGTAATCGCCGGTGACAATCGAAAGCCGGCCGGCGGCCGGCGTGGCTGTGTAGCGCACGTAGTCCCCTGTCGCCTCGACGTAATCCTCGACGGTGTAGGGCGACACGGGGTCCAGCCCCATCGCGTTCAGGTCGAAGGTAATCGTCGCGGGGTTGGGGTCATCCACGGTCGCCGTAATGGTCTGCGTACCGGCATCAAATTCTGCGTGGACACTGGTCCAATAGCCCAGGCCATTCTGGGTGATTCCCAGCCAGTAATAGCTTTTTGACTCGTCCGTGCGAATGTCCAGGCTGGTGGGCGTATGCACCAGGCGATAAGGGGACAGGAAATCGAGTACCCACTCCCGCCCAAAGGGGAGAGGGGTACTGTGCGTGCCGGTGTACGGATGCAGTTCGACGTGGTCGGCCTGCCACACATTCAAGGCATTGTAGAGCGTGAGGGCATGGCTGTAGGGGACCGATTCGTCTTCGGTGCCGTGGGCGATGGAGACAGGGACGTGGCGCAGGTTCTGGGCCATACTCTCTGCCGAGCGGCGTTGGTACTCGAAGGGAGCCGCCGCCGGCTCGTGCCCGATCTCGCGCTTGAGTATCTCGGACCGCCCGGGATTGGTGACCAGCGACTCGTTGTACCAGGCAGCAAGATTGGTCGGCCCTTTCTCCTCGAAGAGGGCCGCGAAATGGTCCGGGTATTTTGCCGCGGTGACGGCAGCCATCATGCCCCCCATAGAGAAGCCGGTGATGTAGATACGTTCGGGGTCTACGCTGTAGTGACTTTGCACGTAAGCCGTCGCATCGATCACGTCGTGTTGAACGGCCAGCGATGGCTGATGGAGGCCGCGCATATCCGGGGCCAGGAGAATCCAGCCTCGTTCGTTCGCCGCCGTAGCGTAGACATCTACCCCTTCATAGCTGGAACCGTTCCAACCGTGCAAAACCACGAGCATGGGCGTCGCCACCAGCGGGTCGTAGCCGATCGGTAACTGCACAAAGGCCTGTTGTGTGGAGTTGTCGTAGCCACTGGTAAAGAGAAAGCTGAATCGTTGGGCTGTGACCAAATCTCCAGATATGATGATCTGCCCGTTCGTCGCTCCCCAGTCATCGGTCTGGTCGGCGTCTGTGGTAATGCTCAAGACATTCATGCCCTTGATCAGGACGTTGGGGTCCAAGTCCCACCAGACGGTGTGGCCCGGGCTGCACGTCTCGTAAGCGTTGTACACCTCTGCCGTGCCAATCTTCTGGCCGTTCAGGTAAATGCTGTGCGCTGCGCGTACGTTCGATTCGTCCAGCCGCAGACGTGCCGAAGAGATCGTTCCTTGCCATAGCAGGAGCATGTTACTTTGGGCAGTGGCCGTGCCAAACCCGGGGCCAACAGCAAGACAACCCGTTTGTGTCGAGTAGACCGTGGTCGCTGCTGTGGCCGATGGGGAAGGGGTCAGGCCGGGCGTTGGCGATATCGCCGGCGTAGCCGTAGCGGTGGCGATCGGGGTGAGGCCGGTGATGTGCAGGGCGGCGATCGTCGCATCCCCGCGTGTGGTGACAAAATCTATGTTGAGCTGGCCATCGTTCACCGAGACAGGAAACGATTCAACGTGTGCCCAACCATGGGTGGCGACCGCATAGATGTCGAAATTCGACAGGACCGTCACCCCTTCGATACGCACATCGAAAATGCGCCGGCCTTCGCCATAGAACGCCGTCTCCGCAAAGTGCAAGTCCACTTGATACATCCCGTTCGGAATGTCGAATTGGTAGCCGGTCAGGCGATAGCGTTGGTGCTGGTAGAGGGGGTCATCATCGGTCCCCTGGATGTCTTCCGAGGTGGGAGGCATATTCTCACCGTCGAGGTAGCCCCATCCCCCGGGCGTGTAAGACTGGTCGGCCAACCACGTCTGTCCGGACGTGTCGAGATAGCTTGCTCCCCCACTGTTGACACGCAACTCGTATACATCCTGCGCCCGTATCTGGTGCGCACGCTCCACAACCGGAGGCTGCGTCTCCATACCGGCAGCGCCGGCAACCCACCCACGCGTCAACCAGCCGGCGCAAAACAGAATCAGGAGCCAGAGGATCGGTTTGCGCAGAGTCATTTCTGCCTCACCTTACCCACAGCTCCAGGCGTGGACGTTTGTCGGCGGCCCCATTTTCCTGGGAAGCAAACTGGTGTTCTACACTGCTGTTGCTGCATCCTTCCAGAAGCAATCCAAAGTTCTGATCGGGGTGATCCACCCACTGTTGTGCCAAATCGGTCAGGTCGAACGTATAGGTCATGACCTGTTTTGTGCGCACAACGTCGGCCGGCATGTCATCCCGGTCTGCCGGGCCTTGTGCGCCAGGCACAGACCAGGACACACCGTCGGCCGCCTGCTGCCAGGTGACCTGATTGGCTGCCCACGAACGAAGCAGGGGGTAGGCCGTCACGTATAGATCGCGGTCGTTGCTCCGGTAGTGCGTACCCACGCGCAACAGGGCCTGGTGGACGGGCGTACCGGGCGGCATTGCCGACAGGTCGAAGCGCAGCAGCGCACTCTGGACAGGGCCGGAGCGCACATCGAGCGTGCCGGTGCCGGCGAAGTTGGTCGTCGGGTTCCACGCGCTGATCGTCGCATCGGCCACCGGCATGATCGTCACCGGCGTACCTTGCGGGATGCCCTGCCGGGTGGCCCAGATCGGTGCGCTCCTTGCGTGCCGGCCATCGGCGAGCGTAGCCTCGGCAAAATAGTAACTCGCGTAGCGGGCAAGTGACGGCGTCCAGGTCACCTGGCTGGCCTGGGGCGACGTGCTGGCAACGGTCTGCGGGCCACAAGCACCGCCGGCCACCAGGTCCACGCTGGCAATGGGCTGCCCACCAAAATCGCGCGCCTGGATTACGAAATCGAGCGTGCCGGTCGCCGGCAGGCTACCGCCCATCCACACGCCGTTGGCCTGCAACGCGATGGCCAGCTTTCCTTCGTGCTCTGTGCCAAACACGCGCCCCGCTTGCAGCGCGGACAACAAATTCGCCGTCGTCAGCGAGGGCAGCATAACGCCATAGCGCCGGTTGTGTCCGAGGAGAGCCGTGTTGTACGGATCGCCAAAGCCGGTACCGCCGACGTGCCAGCCAAAATCGAGGGCGTGCGTGTACTCGCCAGGGTAATAATCGAGCACCTGCTGCAAGGTGATGTGCCGGTCGGCAGCGGGGTCATAGGCAAAGTCGTCGAACGTCCAGTTCAAATCTGGCCGGGGGTGCTGGAACATGGCAAAGACCGACGATGGCTGAGCGGCCAGCCAGGGGTAAAAGTCTGCTAGAGGCTCTGGCTGGACGTAGCTATCCGTATTGAAAACCAGGATGTGCCCTTCCTGATAGTTGCCAATCTGCTCGAAATTGCGCAGGGCGATGAACTGCCCCTCGACATTTGCGGCTTGTGCTGCCGTGCCCATCTCGTCCCACAGGGTTGTGGTCAGGTGGTCGTTCTGCTCGGTGACGGCCAGGAAGTCGTACTTGCCGGCCTGGGCCAGGGCATAAGCTTCGGCCGGCGTGCCGGTCCCAAAGGCGTGGCGCAAGTGAAAGTTCAGGTCTCCCCAATACGACTGCATACCGTCCAGGGAAAGGCGTGTCCCCCCTCCGGTTGGCGTCACCGTGGGGGTGGGGGTCGGTGTCGGCGTGTCTGTGGGGATGGGTGTTGGCGTAGGGCAGGCCGTTCCGAAGCGTGTTGCAACCCACATCACGTCATACAGGTCCACCCGACCATTGGGTACTGTGTCGAATCTGGGATCGGCAGGGGGGGAATCGCCCCACTGCTGGGCAATCAGGTTCACATCGGCGATGTCTACCCGGCCGTCGCCGCTCAGATCGCCCGGCAGGGCACAGCTTGGGGTGGGCGTGGGCGTGATGGTCGGGGAAGGCGTCGGCGTGGGCGTGCTGGCCAAGAGAGAAAGGTCGAAGATGGCTACGCCGCCCGGCCCACTGGCACTCGGTTCATCGGTCGGGCCGTAGGAGACGTAGGCGTACGGCCACTGCACGTCAATGTACAAAGCGCGGTTGGGCGTGGCCCCGCTGGCTACGAACTGTGGGTGCGCCGGGTCGGCAATATCGAACACGCGCAGGCCGGCCGTGCCATCGGCTACCAGCAAGAAGTGGCTCACGCCAAAAGCGTGCCACGATTCGTTGGCCGAAGGCCACGTGCCTACCTCGACGGGAGCCGTCGGGTCAGACACATCAATGATGTGCCCACCATCCCCCCAACCGGCCACGAAGGCCAGTCCGTTCGCCGCCTGGGAAGCGTAGGCATAGCCCGTCAGGGGCAGGTGGCTTAGCTTCCGCAGATTCGTGGGGTCCGACACGTCAATGATGTGCAATCCCCCCTGCCCACCGGTCACATAGGCCACCGTGCCATCCACCCACAGCGTTTCGCCGAAGAGGCCGTCCAGCAGATATTGGTCCACGCGGACGGGATGGGCCGGGTCGGCCACGTCGATAGAGATCAAGCCACCTTGCTCATCGGTCAGGATCGCGTAGTGGCCGACCTTCCAGACCCCTTTGGAATTGCCTGTGTCATTTCCCTGGGCGTCCTTTTCCTTCCAGCCACCGGCCGGCGTGGGGTGCGCCGGATCGGAAACGTCGAGGATGCGCAAGCGGTCCCATTTGTTGGCCAAATAGGCGTATGTGCCGTCCGTGTACACACCAAAAGCGCGTCCGGCATAGTCCGAAAAGGTGCCGGCGACGTAAGGGTTGGAGGGGTTGTGTACATCTACCACCGTGAGCATGGAATAGCCATCGGCGACGTAGGCATAGCCGCCAGAGACGTGGATGCCCCAACCCTCACCGGGGGTATCCACTGAGCCGACAAGCGTAATCTGCCCCTGTGCCGGTACGCTGGCTGCCCTCCAGGCAAGGCCAACGAACAGGAGGAATGGGAGTACGAAGACGAACAGACGCCAGGAGCGCTTAGGGCTGTAGCTCATAAACCAACACATCTCCCTGCTCGAACGGTAAACGTGTGCCCTGCACATGCGGCGTCACTTTGTCGCCCATACGCAGAGGCTCTTCGGGAAAATTGCCCGCCAGATGCAATGCTCGTTGCCCCTCCAGTCTGCGTTGCACACGGGCCCAACTCTCTTTTGGCTGGTCGGCCCAGCCGGCGTCGTAGAGCGACGGGCTGACGACGATGTAGCGCACGCCCCACTGCCGCAAGATTGCCAGACTCGATTCGTCGGGAAAATGGGCCAACGTTTTCTCCGCCGCTTGCCATGCCGGCGGGTAGAACGAACCGAACCCGTAGGCTAACGGTTTCCGGTGAAAGACATAGGAATAGAGGGCCGGGCCATTCTTGCTCTTGATCAGGGGGAATTGGATCACTGCGCCCGGGCCGGGCTGTGCCGCCAACCAGCGATCCACCGGCTGGGGTGCCACACGCGAAAGGCCGAAGGTCAAGGGAAAAGCGGCGAACTCCACGATGATGCCCAGCAGCAAGGCCACGGTCATGATGTTGCTTCGACGCATGAGGCGAGGGTATCGTCGCCACAGGTCGTCCACCCCCAGAGCGGCCAGCACGACCACACCCAGGACAGCCACCAGCCCGAAGCGCACCCACCAGCGAATCGAAGCCATGAAGGGCACGAACATGTGCGCCAGCAACGCCGGCAGGGGGATGAAAAAGCCCCGGGGCACGGCGTAGAAAAGGCGCTGCGGAGCCTCCAGTGGGTGTGGCGCAAACCGGCTGAGCGTGAAGAGAACCCGGTATAAATAGTACTGGATTTGCGGTGGCCCTTGCAGGTAAACCCGTTCGCCGGCCCAGTGCAAGGTGGGACCGAGGGCCAACACTGCGCCGGCCAGTGCCCATCCGCCCCACAGAACCCGGTGGCGGCGATGATGCCAGAGCGCCCACAACGCCAGAGTCAAGGGTATCCAGCCGAGATAGAGCATCCCCGGCGTATACCACGGGTAAGCAGGCACCGGTCCGTGCCACAGCAGAGTCGCATTTCCCCATAAGGTGTGGTAAATCGAGGGTACGAAGAAATCGTCCAGGCTGGCGGCCCAGAGTTCCACATCGAACAGGCTCCAGGCCAGATGAGCACCCGACCCGGCCCGCAGGGTAATCCAGAAGGCTGGAGCCACCAGCACACCGGTCACCGCGGCCCCCAGAGCCAACGGTCGCCAAACCGCCTGAAGCAGCTTGCGGGGCGCACGGCGGCAACGCAACAGCAGGTAGAGGGGCACGAAGATTGCGGCCAGAAAGGTGTAGTACCAGGAAGTGAGGGCGTGCAGGGCCAGGAAGATTCCGGCCAGCAGCCCGTGCCGCAGGCGGCGCCGGCGCAAGGTCAATTCCAGGGCGACCAGCGAGAAAGCCAGCCACTGCGTGGGAAACGTGGGCAGCCAGCCGGCAGCCACCGCCGCCGTCCGGAAGGGACTCATTGCAAAGATGGCTCCGGCAAGCAGCGCCGGCCCTTTGCGTCTCGTCAGCAAATAGACCAACAGATATGCACCCAGGCCGGACAGGACGAACGAGCCCAACACGATCAGGTTGTAGGCCAACACGTCTCCCCCCCATAGGAGGATGGGTAGTGCCAGCAACTTGTTGGCCCACACCGCATCCGATGTGCCAAAAGCGTATCCGGTGGGATAGAAGATATCTGGATGAAAAAGGGGCGATGTGCCCCGCACAAAAATCGCTTCCTTGAACCACCATACGTCAAAAAGCCAATTGAAATTATCCCAGGGCAGGCCGGGAATCGCATCGAAAAGGTGCCCGACGAGCGGATAGGTGGCGACCAGGCTCAGCAAGCTAAAAAAGAGTGCGACGCCTGCTGTTGGGTGTCGCCTCCAAGGCTGCCCGCCGGCTGCGTTGACAGGGAAAGCAACCGAGGTGTCGTCCCCCTTCGTGCTCAAAACGTGCCCTCTGTCACCAACCACATTTCGACGCGCCCCCTTCGTCTCTACCTCAATCTCAATCTCTATCCCCGTCCCTACCTCTACCTCTATCTCCCATCTCTATCTCTACCTGTACCCCTTCAATTCGTACACGGCCACCCGGTCGGTAATCACCGGTACGACCGGCAAAGCACCCCGAATTATACCAGAGACTGTCTCATCGCGCCACTCCGTTTGATCCTCGAACGTTGCCAGGAGGGTGATATCCGAGCGTTTTGCAAGGGCAGTCTGCACAGCATTCCAGGAGAGACCGGGGCGATCCGCCCAGCCTCCGTCGAAGCTCCCCATGCTCAGCAGGACATAGCGCACGCCCCAGGCCCGCAGGCGGGCGATGGCCCGTTCATCCGGGAAAGATTCCAGATCAGCAGCCTGGCGCAAGTATTCCGGCTCATAAAACGTGCCATGTCCGTAGGCCGCGGGCTGTCGATTCACAGTGGTGCGGTAGAGGGCAGAGCCGTTCCAGGCCGTAGCCAGCGGGAGACGCATGGTCAGGCCGGCCGGTTGTGCGGCCAGCCAGCGATCGAGCGGCTGGTTGCGCAATCTGGCCACGTCGGTGAAGCCGTAGGGGAAGGGCACGGCCACAAATTCAAAAAGTGCCGCGCCCACGAGCAGGGCAATGGTCAGGTGATAGCGTCTCTGCCCCCGCCACTTTCGCAAAAGGGCAACGCTTCCAAATCCGCTCAACGTAGCCACAGCCAGCATGGTCAACAGGCCAAAACGGTAGAAAGTGCGCATACCGCTGGCAAAGGGTACGAAGAGGAAGAAGAGCAAGCCGGGCAAAGGCACCGGAATTGCGCCATCCACACGCAGGGGGTAGTAGGGTGTCTTGTTCAGCGCCAGCTTACCGGTGAGCAGGTACATGCCCCGCGAGAAGAGCGCCTCTACCCCGGACGGCACCGGCACATACACGCGCTGTCCGGCAAAGTGGAGCGTCGGCCCCAGGGCCAGGACGAAAGCCACCACGCCGATGATGGCCATCGGAGCGATCAGACGCCGCCGGGTGCGACGCAGGGCCACGATGGCCAGGCCCAGAGGCACAAAGCCGAGGAAATCGAACCCCGGCGCATACCACGGAAACGTGGGCACGAATGCGCGCAAACGTAAGAACCAGCGCCCCCAAAGGGGGTGATAAATGCTGGGGTAGAAGAAGTCTTCGGGGCCGGCAGACCATTTTTCCACGTCGCGCAACGTCCAGCGCATGGCCTCATGTTTGCTCGTGATGAGGGGGAGTAGGGCGGGCAGCGTCAGCAGGGCGACAACCACGCCGCACACCAGCAACGCCCGGATTACTTGGGGCCTGTTCACCGTCTGAGCGCCGGCCCACCAGCGCAAAACCAGATACAAAGCGGCAAAGCCCCCCACCATGACCAGGTAATACCAGGAGGACAAGAAGGTCAACGACAGGAACAGGCCGGCCAGAAAGCCGATGCGCAGTGACGGGGCACGGAGCAAACGGTCCAGCCCCCAAAAGGAAAGCACCACCCACTGGGTCGAAATCAGCGGGATCCAGCCGGCGCCCAGGGCATGGATACGGTAGGGGCAGAAAGCAAAGATCACGCCGGCGAGCAGGCCGGCGCTGCGCCGGCCGGTCAGGTCGGTCACCAGCAGGTAGGCGGCCAGGCCGGAGAGAAAGAAGGAAAGCAGCACAATGGCGTTGTAGGCCAGCACTTCATCTCCGAGCAGCAAGAAGGGGAGCCCGATCGCTTTGCTGGCCAGTGTCGTCTCCGAGAGGGCCAGGTGATAGCCAAAGGGCTGGAAAATGTGGGGGTTGACCCACAGCGAGACATGCTGCACAAAGAGCGCCTGCTTGAACCACCAGAAGTCGTAGAGCCAGACCAGGTTATCCCACGGCGGCCCGGGCACTTGCGTGAGCAGCCGTTGCGGCAAGGGCCAGGTCATGAGCAAGCTCAACCCGGCGAAGAGGGTCACGACACAGGCTGTGGGGGAAAGTCTTCCCCGCCAATAGAGAAGCCGGGTTACCACGCCTTCCTGGGTCAATCCTCCACCATCTGCGGGCCAGGCACCTCGCTTGTGACGTGGGGGGAAAAAGGCGTTGCGCCCAGCGGGGCATCGGCCGGCCTGATGAACCGTCGTTTGATCAGGAACAGAAGATTCACAAACCCGTCCTGCCAGAGGTTCAACTTGCTCTCTCCCACCCGAGGCTTGTAATAGATGGGCAGTTCCCGGGCCTGCACAGCGGGGAGCGTGAAGGCTTCGAGCTTGATTTCTTCCGACAAAGCCATGCCATCACTGGTGATCACCATGCGGTCGAGCAGGGAGCGACGGAAGACCCACATGCCCGACTGGGAATCACGGAGATGGAATCCGTAAAGGAGTGTAATCGCCCAGCTCAACACCCAATTTCCGAACACGCGCAGGAAAGAGCTGTGTTCCATTTTGTGTCCGGTCCGGTCACAGGTAATGAAGTCCAGGTTCTCCTCCACGAGCACATCGAGCAGCACGGGGATGAAATTGCGTGGGTATGTCGCATCACCGTCCATGGTAACGATTACGTCACCGGTCGCACTGCGGAAGCCGGCCTTGTACGCCGCGCCATACCCTTGTCGGGTCTCTAGAACGACACGGGCCCCCAATTCCCGGGCCACGATTCCGGTACGATCGGCAGAGTTGTTGTCCACGATGATGACTTCATCCACCAGATCGGGCATGTCGGCCATGACGACCGGTATTCCATCTTCTTCGTTATAGCAAGGTATCACCACAGAAACGGTAAGGCCCCTATACATAAACATTTCCCTTCATCTTGATGTTCTCTTGGTATAAACACAGCACAGCCGCAACCTGAGGTTGGCTCGCAGATAGAGAAAACTCGGATAGCCTGAAAACATTGGTAGGATCATCGCTCCCTACTGTCGACTACAGCGGCTGATTAGTATCCCTGAAACCTTGAATGCTCACTTACCCATTGAACGAACTCGTCACGGGATAGCGTTCCTGCAGCCAGTGACAATATCGTTCGTTCAGAATCATCAATGGCGGCGTCAAGTTCCCAATCATTGAGAATCAGAAAAGTCTCCATCGCCGCATGACCTACACGTTTATTGCCATCTTCAAACGAATGACCCATAACCAGTGAAAAACAGAGTGCAGCCGCCTTTTCCTGAATAGTTTGATATAGATCCACGCCATCAAAAGTCATGCGAGGCTGTGCAACTGCTGATTCTAAAGCTCCCAAATCTCTGATTCCTGTGGTTCCACCAGATTGTTCAAGCACAAGTTCATGTAGCTCAAGAACTTCGAACAGCGACAAGTAACGCATTAGCTTAGACGGTTATATAGGTCTTCGTTTTTTTGCAATACATAGCGAGCAGCTTGACGAAAGTCTTCGGTTGGGCGTGAGAGAAAATCATCAATCGCAGCCTGCATCAATTCTTGAGGCGGAACAGATAAAGACTTTGCAATTTGCTGAAACCGTTCAGCCTGCTCGTTACTCAGGTCAATCGTCATTTGCATAGATAGATATCTCCTGCTTGAGTTTTTCCTTCTGATTCTTAATTCGTTGCAGCCCGCCCCCCTAATACTGTTCACCCCGGCCAAAGGTCACGAGGGCCCACAAGATTCCCAACCCAGAAGCCCACATGTCCAACACAATACCGGCGCAGCTCTGCACAAAGAAGAGCCGCCCGCGCACTCGCCCAAGAAAACGCAGGAAGGGCGCATTCAGCGCCAGCAAGGCAAGCAGTGCCCCTCCGGCAACCCCCCACAGCCACCGCGCACGAGACGACAAGGCCGCCAGCGCTGCCAAGGGGGCGAGACAGGCCAGGGGAACGCCCATCACGAAGAACCAGGGCACTGACGCATAGTACTTCTCCCCGTTTTGGCTTTGCAGCTTCTTCCGCACCCACGTCCGGGTCAGACCGGCGGAGCGGTAAAAGTCTGTGCGCAACACTCCGCCCAGCGTATAGTGCTTGAGATGCTCGACTGTAAGTTCTTTGTCCAAATAGATTTTGTGACCCGCCGTGAGCAAGCGTTGGCCAAATTCGATGTCCTCCGTGATGCTGGCACCGGTGTAATTCTCGTCGAAGCCGCCCATCTCCCGAAAGACTGTGGCGCGGATAGCCGCGGCACTGGTGTAAAACAGCCCTACGTGCTCCGGCTGCCGGCGATATGTGTAGTGCATCCACAAATTCTTGAATTGGCTGCTGAAGTTGTGGTAGCGCAGCTTCGTGCCCAACAAGCCCACAACTCCGGCGAGTCTACGATCCGCCAGGTCGCGAGCAACCCGTGACAACGTATCCGGCTGAATGCACACATCTGCATCGGTGAAAAAAAGGATGTCACCCCGGGCCACAGCCGCCCCACGATTCTTGGATCGCGCCGCCCCAATGTTGTCTTCCGTCGCCAACACGCGGCAGCCGAACGATTCGGCAATCTCTCGCGAGTCGTCCGTCGAATGATCATCCACGATGATGATTTCGTAGTCGGCATGGTCCGACGCGCGGACGGCGGCCAGACAATCGCGGAGAGTCCGGCTGCCGTTGTGGACAGGAATGATGACCGAAATCATGGGCGGCTGGCTCACGCGTCTGGCTGGTCTCCCCCTGCTGCCGGTGATCGACCGCGATAGCGTATCACACGGGCCGGAATACCCACGGCAATGGCGTACGGCGGAATGTCCTTCGTGACCACTGCGCCGGCGCCGACAACAGCCCCCCTCCCAATGGTCACGCCGTCCATCACTTTCACGCCCAACCCCAGCCAGGCATCGTCTTCGACAACGATCGGGCCTTTGCTGGAAATTCCCTGGTCCTGGATGGGACGAGACAGGTCGGTCATGTTATGCTGGTATGGGCTAAAGGCACAGTGCGGCGCAATCTGCACGTTTGCACCAATGCGGGTATCCTCCAGAAATCCCTTCAGGTGACATCCTCCCTGGATATGCGTATTCGAGCCGATAATGACACTCCCTTGCTGGCCTACCTCCACAATGGTTCCCCTGTACAACGACGAACCGCTACCGATGACGATCCGTCCGCCGTCCTGGTGGGCAAACAGTGTCACATTGTCATCCACAAAGGCCTGCGCTCCAATCTCCAGGTCCTTCACCCAGACCTGCGCATGGGGTGAAATATACGGGCGGTGGGTCAGGTGGGCCAATAGCTTCTTGTCCTTGTATGGACCGCGCAGGAAACTGGCCAGCCACGTACAGAACTGACCCCACGCCGATAGCCCCGATTGCCCCATAAGGGCGACCATCAAAGCCCGTTTTACGCGCCACTTCAAGAGGCCGCTACTCCTTCCGGCTCACGACGCGGTTCCCCAAGATAACCGTGCGCGCGAAACCACTCCGCTTCTTCACGCAACGCATCCTCCAGGGGGGTCTGCGTGAGGCCCAACTCGCGAACGGCCCGCGATGGGTCGCAAACCAACGCAGCCGGCCGTGTCCCTTGCGGGCGGGGGTCAGGTCGCAACCATTGCCGGGCGCGACTCAATGGGTTGCGCCTGCGTTGCCGGGGAACCGGCACCCCGGAGACTTTTTCCACAAGTTGCACAAAATCCTCTACCATAAGATTTCCCTTGATATTGCCCAAAAGATACCGGCGACCCGGGTGACCCTTTGCTGCGGCGAGCCAATGTCCTCGCGCTACATCTTGCACAGCCACAAAATTGATCCCGCCGGGTACAAAAGAGGGAACGTGTCCCTCCAGGCAAGCAATCACGCGTTGTCCCGTACTTGTCGGTTTGATGTCGCGCGGCCCCAGCGGTGCAGTCGGGTTCACGACGACGACTTGCAACCCCTGTTGCCCCATGGACAGGGCAACCATCTCGGCCAGATACTTGGACTTGACGTAGTGGCTGCAAGTTTCCCAAAGGTTGAACTCTGTATCTTCCGTAGGCAAAGCGCCTTCTACGGATTGCCCAATGGTCCCGATCGTGCTGGTGTGTACGACCTTCTCTACGCCTGTATGCCAGGCCGCTGTCAAGAGGTTCTTGGTTCCGCCCACGTTGATCTCGTACATCGTGCGGGCATCTTCCTCACGAGTCGTGTAATAAGCGGCGACGTGAAAAAGAATTTCGCAACCGGCCAGCGCATCAGGCAGCGCGTGAGAATCCCGAAGATCCCCTTCTACGATTTCAATGTCCAGCCCCTCCACGTTCCGGCGATTGCTGTTGGGGCGCACCAAAGCCCGGACAGAGACACCGTGCGACAATAGCTCACGGACAACGGCGGCGCCAACAAACCCCGTCGCCCCGGTTACAAATGCTTGCATGGCCTACGTCCTCGAACCGGTTCTGCAGGTTTTCCCCATTATACCATTATATGGTGTCAAAATGAAATTCGGGTGAATGGGCGGCGCACGCCGGTGTGACAATCTGTTCATGTCGGGGAAGGAGGGTTCAGTGCTCATCGTCTCCCCAAATCAGATCGTCTTCAGCTCGCATCGCAACGCCAGGGTAGCCGCCACCTCATCGTTCAGCGCCGCGTCGCGGCAGACAAACAGATCGTCTTTGCCCAGGGGTAAAGCGCGGACGACTTCCAGCGGGATGGACTCATCCAGGCAGATGGTGAACGACCGGGCCTTCTCCGGGTCGGTGACGCGATACGCCCTCACCCCCGCCTCCCCTAACTTCGGGAGAGGGGAGATGCGGCAGTTCAACCCGTAGCCCTCTTTGAGGGCCACTTCGTAGATCACGTTCTCCACCGTGCAGCCGCCCACCAGCGGATCGGTGAAAAGTTCCACCTGTTCGGGGTAGACGTCGGGCATGTCGTCGCCTACGTCTGACCAGAGCCGGTAATTCGACGGAGCCAGCTTGAACACTTTCAAGCCCAGGTCTTCCGGCGTCTCACGGGTCTTCAGGGACAGTTGGCCCGTGCACTCCTGCCCCATGCGGGCAATGACGCGCCGGATGCGTTCTTTGCCAATGTCGGCAATGGTAGGGAATTGTGGATTGCCTGTTGGTTCCGATAGTTGCCCCATGATGAAGCGCCGGTTGCCGCCATCCTCGCGGTTGAATTCCAGCACTGCCTGGGCCGTAGCGCAGGAGCCGGCGAAGAAATCGAGCACGATGTCGCCGCCGGCCGGCGTGGTGATCAGCCCGATCATGCGTTTGATCAGGGCCACCGGCTTGGGATTATCGAACACCTGCCGGCCAAAGAGGGCCCTGATATCCGAAGTCCCTTTGGGACTGAGATCGGTCCACAGATCGCTGCCCAGCTTCTTGTCGGTGGGAGGAATGTAATGCTCCGGCTTGCCCGTTTTGGACAGGCGGAGCAGATCAAGTTTCGTCTTGCGGTTTTGACTCTCGCGCGCGTGCCAGGCGTCTATCTGCTGCTGTGTGACCTGGTCCGCCGTAACGCCCAGCGCTTGCAGCATACGTTCGTAGTTGGCGACGGCCTGCAGGCTCCGCTCCCGGCTCCACCGCCATTGCCCACTGGCCGGCGTGATGCCAAACAGCGCGTAGCGCATGGTGGGCCGGTCGGTTCCCCGCCAATGGTTGTTCCAACTGCCTCCCCTCGCCTTTTCGCGGGGGATGTAGAGTTTTTTGAAACGGGTCTGCGGGGTCTTGGCGTACATGAGCACGTATTCGTGCCCCACGGCCAGTGAATTAACGGTGTCGAACTGGGCCTGCACGCTCTTGATGCCTCGCCGGAAGATGATGCTGTTCTTGAAGCACGCCTCGCCAAATATCTCGTTCATCATCAGCCGCAGGTTGTGCACTTCGTGATCGTCAATGCTCACGAAGATCACCCCGTCCTCGCACAGCAGTTGGCGGGCCAGGAAGAGACGGGGGTACATCATGCTCAGCCAGGCAGAGTGATAGCGACCGCCAGTCTCCGGGTTGCCGGTCAGCAAGTTGCCATCGGCGTCCTGTTGGCCGGTCAATTGCAGGTAAGTTTCCAGCGAGTCGGTGTAGTTGTCGGGGTAGATGAAATCGTGGCCGGTGTTGTAAGGCGGGTCAATGTAGATCATCTTCACCCGGCCAAAGTAGGGCTTGTAGAGCAGTTTGAGCACTTCCAGATTGTCGCCCTCGATGAAGATGTGCTGCGTCTCATCGAAGTTGACCGACTCTTCGCGGCGGGGGACGAGGGTGGCGCGGGTGGGCGTTTGCAGCAAACGGATGGCGTCGCGCTTGCCGGCCCAGGCGAAGCTGTAGCGTTCGGAGCCGTCGTCCACCGTATCGCCCAGCATGGCCCGCAGCCTCTCGAAGTCCACTTTGCCCTCGGTGAAGGCCTCGGGGAAAATGTCTTGCAACCGGGCCAGTTGTTCTGCGACCAGGTTGGCACTTTCTTTGCGGACCGGTTCGCCGCGACGTGCAATCATGGCCGGGATTCCTCTGTTTTGAAAATAGCACTGTCCCCCCTCATCCCC
>JAADHH010000151.1 GCA_013151955.1 Chloroflexota bacterium | reverse complement strand
CAGGCACTTTCGGTGGATGTCTCAAAGCCAACATTCGTCTACATGCCTGGTCACGTTCAAGCGAGAGGGCCTTCACAAGTGCCTGGCACCTAAAGACTGAGTAGTTACCATCCGTGTTTCCTTACTATCCGTGAGTCGCAATCCGTGAGTATCCCCTCCAGCAGCGGATACGTCACTGGGGTACCGGGGCCCCGTCATTCATGCGCACCGGGCGGGTCTTCTGGCAAATCAAATGTGTCCTCTTCCGCGCCTCGTGTCACATCCGTCATGGTGGCGTAGACGAGGTGCGCTGCGCCCAAGGCCAGCAAGACATCACCGATGCTAAATACGTTGGCCAGCGGAAAGTCGGCCGGGATGGCGAAGACATCGGCCAGCGGCCACAGCCGTGTATGTTCGTCGATCACCGAAGAGTTATTCTGCACAGTTGCGTCAGCCGATGTGAGGCGCTCCCCGAAGCCGGCGGTGCGCAGAGCGTCCGGCGAAGCGGGCATGTAGCCCCCGTTGGCCGTGATCGCCAACAGGTTGAGACACAGCCCCAGCGTTATCAAGGCCATGCCCGGAAGCCGGAAGTTCAGGATCAAGGCTGCAAAAACGATGCCCATACTTAGCACATACAAATGGGGCACAAGTGCCGTACCCATCGTCTCTCTCCACCACGGAGAAAAGATGAGTATCTGGAGCAGCAGTCCGGCAATAATCAGATAGCTGTGCCGGAACGGAAGATAGGCTAGGCGGGTAAGCTGGCCGCCCCGCAAAAGCGCGATGACGATTGCTACAAGACCCAATGCTATGAAGATCATCGTATCTCCTCCCTGATTTAACTGGAGACTTCCGGCGGGGATTGTTTGCCCGGTGCAGGCAAGGGACCCTGGGCGTCCAACGTTTCTTGAAATGCTCTTACAACACGCGGGTCGAATTGCGTCCCACTCTTCTCGACCAAAGTCTGAAGCGCTTGCTGCGAACTCATTGCTTCGCGGTAGGGCCGGTTTGAGGTCATTGCGTCATAGGCATCGGCCACGGCGAGGATACGTGCCCCCAGGGGTATTTCCTCGCCGGCCAGCCCGTCAGGATACCCCTCACCGTTATAATGTTCGTGGTGACGATGAATCAGTGTACTGCCCTGCTCGAACAGAGGAAAGCGTTCTGTGATCTCCGCCCCGATGGTCGGGTGCCGGCGAAAGTCTCGTTCTTCGCTCGAACTCAGAGACGATGGCTTGTAGAGATATTGATTGTCAACCCCAATCTTGCCCAGATCGTGCAAGCGTGCGGCGGTTGCAATCGTCTCTACCTCGGAAGCGCCAAGGTTCAGGTGTAAAGCGATCTGTCTTGCATACTGGGAAACGCGAGCCGAGTGTTGGGAAGTCGAGCGGTCTCGCGCGTCGAGGGCATCTGCCAGAGCAAGGAGTGCTTCTTTGGTCTGTCGCCTCAGATCAGTCATAAACTTAAAGGCATTTCGGACAATGAATAGAGGAGCAACGATCAGAATTGAGGTAAGTGGATTGACGTTCCACAAGAGTGCAAACGCTGCACCCAACGGAGCACTCATCAAGTGGTGTAGAGATACGTCCGAGTAATTACGTTGCCAGACATGGGAGAATGGGTCATTCGTGGAGAGCGCTACAACCAAACTTACCATGATGCTATTTAGAATGTATCCGGCCAGTACAATAAACAACACTGCTGATACATCTGCAACGGAGTTGAGGGGGATCGAATCACCATCGCTAATCGCAGCATAAGCAGCGACTAGAATAGCATAAAGCACGACAACCATGGTCACGTTGAAGAGTTTTTTGTACCAATCTCTATCCAGCCAAACCTCCCCCAAAGACGTGCCAAAGAGGGCGACAAAGATGGGGAGTGGGAAGGGAAAGAGAATAACGGAAGCAATCCGGAAGGCGACAGAGGTCGTGATTTCGCTCTCCCCGCTTCTGATGACGATCGGAAAGAAGTCGGCAACAGCCACAAATATAGTAAAAACGAGGACAACAAAGATATGCTGTATTGTGAGCTGCAAAGCGCGGATGGAAACAAGAACAATAAGGGCCGTCGCTAGTGCGAGGCCCAGTAAGTAGATGCGTAGATAGATAGGCAGTTTTTTCGCTTTCAGCGACGATTCTCCCCCCATTTCCAACAAAAGTGATCTCTAACTTTCTTTGATCAGCGGAGCCCCGCTCATTCAGCTAGCAAGACGTGCTGCCAGCCTAATTCCACTTTGTGGGTGCACCCACTACAGCAATCAAACTGGCAACTACAACAAGGACGTAGAAAGTCCGTGCGTACAACGATTTCCTGTTCCATTTCATGAGAGAGACCTCCTTTTCTCATTCTCACGAGGAGAAACCCGTTCCGGTTGCATAACCCAGACCACAGATTCCTCTGGTTCAAAGTGACATCACAGGACAAGCTAAGAAAAGAAGGGGCTCCGCTGACCACTACAATTCTACCACATATACCACGTTTTTACAAGGGGCCTGTTTGGGTGGAGTGCATTTCAATTTGGGGATGAGAATCGTTTTAACGCAAAGACGCAAGGATGAAAATCGTGAAGCGGTGAGCGTGAAGGCGTGAAACGTATTGCGTATTGCGTCTTACGCATCACGTTTTACGGATTACGTGACACCTGACACCTGACACGTTATTTTCAAAGCAGAAGAACTCCGCGTGCTCCGCGTCTCTGCGGTAGAATCCTCAAGCCTGCCTCCAGGATTGAAACACACACACCAGACACGAATCGCTTGCCGCAGTTCTCCCCCTGTGGTATACTTGACCCATGACGAAATCGTATGCTCCGGGGAAAGTGATCCTGTTTGGTGAACACGCCGTGGTCTATGGCCGCCCGGCCATTGCCGTGCCCTTGTTTCATTTGCAAGCGGTGGCCAGGGTGGTGGAGGCTCCACCGGGACAGGGCATCATCGTGGACGCTCCTGACCTGAGAGCACACTACGCTGTGCGCGAAGCCCCGGCGGACGATCCGCACGCTGCGACGATTCGCAACGTCCTGGCCTGCCTGGGGTGCCGCTCTGCACCGGACATCACCGTGACCCTTTCTTCGACGATTCCGGTGGCCAGCGGCCTGGGGAGTGGCGCGGCGGTGGCTACGGCATTGGTGCGCGCGCTGGCCGCTCACCTGGGGCGCACACTGTCGCCCGCGGAGGTCTCCGCCTTGGTCTACGAAACCGAAAAATTGCACCACGGCACACCGAGCGGCATAGACAACACCGTGATTGCCTACGAGCAGCCGATCTATTTTGTGCGCGGTCGCGTACCGGAGCCTTTTGCCGCCGGCGGCCACCTGCCGCTGGTCATCGCCGATTCGGGCGTCCCCAGCCCAACCAAGGTGACCGTCGGCGATGTGCGAAAGGGTTGGCGCGCCGACCGCGCGCGCTATGAAGCCCTGTTCGACGAGATTGCAGAAGTGGCGCGCCTCGCTCGGACTGCCATCGAGAAACACCGGCTGGCCGATGTGGGGCGGCTGATGAATCGCAACCATCAACTCTTGTGTGCGTTGGATGTTTCTTCGGCTTTGCTCGACCGGCTGGTAGAAGTGGCCGGCCATGCGGGGGCCTGGGGCGCAAAGCTTTCCGGAGGGGGGCGCGGCGGCAACGTCATTGCCCTGGCTGCCCCCGCTCAGGCCGCAGCCGTCGCCCAGGCCATGCGTCGAGCCGGCGCGGTGGCAGTGTTCGACGGCCGGCAGCCCGTGACCACTTGGTAGGGCCGGGGGATGGCGGGACGTAGCGCAACGCCGAAGCAGCACGTTGTGCGCCCAAAGGATTATGCCGATGGCAGATATAGACATACAAAACCTTTGCAAATATTATCGGGTACATCAAAAAGAGCCCGGCCTGGCCGGATCGATTCGCAGCTTCGTTGCCCGCCGCTACAAAGACGTCAAAGCGGTGGACGACGTCTCCTTCACGATAGCGCGTGGAGAAGTGGTGGGCTTCCTGGGTCCCAATGGCGCTGGAAAGACGACAACGTTGAAAGTCCTTTCCGGCCTCCTCTTTCCGACGGCCGGAGAGGCGCGGGTCTTGGGCTTCCTGCCACACAAGCGGGGGACAGACTTTTTGCGGCAGATCACGTTGGTGATGGGGCAGAAACAGCAATTGCTGTGGGACCTACCGGCCATCGAGACCTTCCTGGTGAATCAGGCGATCTACGAGATTCCCGCAACGGCCTACCGGCAAACGTTGGCGGAACTGAACGAACTGCTGGACCTGGGCCCGTTGCTCAAGAAACAGGTGCGCAAGCTGAGTTTGGGTGAGCGCATGAAGTGTGAATTGGCCGCGGCGCTGCTCCACCGGCCCCGGGTGCTGTTTCTGGATGAACCGACAATTGGCCTGGATGTCACCATGCAGACAAAAATGCGCCAATTCATTGCCGAGTACAATCGCCGGCATGGGGCCACGATTGTGCTCACCAGCCATTACATGGCCGATGTCACGGCGCTGTGCAAACGCGTGATTATTATCGATCACGGACGCTTGCTCTATGACGGCAACCTGGAGACGCTTGCGCAGCGACTGGCCCCCTACAAAATCGTCAGCATTGTCGCGCGCGCCCCCCTGACTCGCGACCAACTTTTGCGGTATGGCGATGTGCAGGAGGTCGATACCTTCCGGGCACAAATGCGTGTGCCTCGCGGACATTCCTCGGAGGTCATCGCGCGGCTGTTACAAGAAATAGCGGTGGATGATGTGACGGTGGAAGAACCTCCCATCGAAGACATTATCAGCGAGATCTTCTTGGCCGGGGGCGTTTCGTCGTGATTCGCAAATACATCGCTCTGCTCAAGGCCAGTTGGAGCCTGACCATGGAATACCGCGTCGGCACCCTCGTTTGGATGTTGAGCAACACGCTCCCCCTGATCATGCTGGCCGTTTGGCTATCCCTGGCCGAGGAGGGCCCGGTTGGAAATTACGCGCCGGCCGATTTTGTGCGCTACTACGTGATCGTCGTGATCGTGCGGCAGTTTACCACGGCCTGGGTATCATACGAGCTGGAACGCCAGATTCGGTTGGGGGAACTCTCTCCCAAGCTGCTGCGTCCCCTTCACCCAATTCATGAACATGTTGCGATCCATTTGGCCGATCGGGTGTTTCGCATTGGCTTGTTGCTTCCGCTCGTCTTTCTGGTGTTTTGGTTCTATCCGGAGGCGCGCTTCTCGGTGGACGTTTTCCCGGCCGCGCTGGCCGTGGTCACGACCGTGGTTGCTTTTGGCGTCCGCTTTCTCACATTTTCCTGCATCGGCCTGCTCAGTTTTTGGACGACCCAAAGCGAATCGCTCTCCGATTTGTATTACGCTGCGTGGGTGATGTTGGGGGGCATCATCGCTCCCCTGGACTTGCTCCCGGCGTCTGTCATGCACATCGGCTTTTACTTGCCCTTTCGGTATATGCTTTCCCTGCCGGTAGAGATTGTGCTTGGCAAGGTAACCGGAGTGGCGCTTTGGCAGGGTGTGTTCATGCAGCTTGGGTGGCTTCTGGCGGGGTTTCTTCTGTTTCGCCTGCTGTGGCATTGGGGCGTGCGCAACTACAGTGCGGTGGGGGCCTAGACCGTGCGTTATCTCAAACTGATTCAAATTTTCTACAAGAACTGCCTGTTGGTAGATTTGGAATACCGCGCGAATTTCCTGATCAACAGCGTGATGAGCGTTTTTTGGGCATCGTTCGCCATTTTGGGGATCAAGATACTGTTCCTCCAGCGCGACCACATTGGCGATTGGAGCTATTACGAAGTCCTCCTGGTCATTGGCCTGTTCCAGTTGTTCACCGGCGTGATGGAGGGTGTCTTGCGTCCGAACGTGACCCAGATTGTGGAGCAAATTCGCCTGGGGACGATGGACTTCTTGCTCACCAAGCCGGTCAGCAGCCAATTCCTGGCCAGTATGCGCTATGTGCGGGTGTGGCATTTGGTGGATGTGGCGGTAGGTGTGGGCATTTGCGGTTATGCGCTTTATCGTTTGCAGGTGCAGGTTTCTGTGTGGCAGGCACTCTTGTTCCTGCTATTGCTTTGCTCGGCCACCGTGTTGTTGTATAGCTTGTGGCTGCTCATGGTCACCACGGCCTTTTGGTTTGTACGCATAGACAATATCACGCACTTGTTTTCCGCCATTTTCGATGCCGGGCGCTTTCCGGTTACGATTTACCCCGGCTGGGTGCAGGGTGTGCTATTGTTTGTCATCCCGGTGGGCTTCATTACCACGGTGCCGGCCGCTGCGGCTTTGGGACGTCTCTCTTTGGGGTACGCAGTGCTGTCGTTTGTCATGGCCGCTGTCATGTTTGTGGCCAGTTACTTCTTCTGGCGCTTTGCGGTGCGGCATTACAGCAGCGCCAGCAGCTAGCAGGCTGCCGGAGAGGTCCATTTTTCTCTTATTGGGACACAGATTCTCGCAGAGAAACACAGATGTTCAGGCCAAGTTATCGAAAAATCTGTGTCCCATTATTCTTTCTCCGACAAGCTGCTAGGGGCAAGGCATTTCCCCTTGGCCAGCGTTCTTCCTTACGCTATGCTATGGGGTGTCATGTCAGAGGGGTTTGTCTCCCTCATGAGTTTGCGGGAATGCCTCGCCCCCACAAGGTGGCGGTCCACACCTTTGCGGCACACCCACACCCTGAAACGCTAAGGGTGTCCGGCTGTGACGCACATCCAAACGCGAACGTCATTTGACAGTGCCGAAAACTGGGTGTATACTTTTGTAGCTTCATTTTTCTTGCGCCTTGTTTTGTCTCACTGCACCGCATCGCACGCTTCGACACGACTACTGCAGGGAGGAGGTTCCGTTCAGTCACCCAGCGGACTGCGCACCGCAAAAGGCCCTTTGTTCATCACGATAGCGTGTGTTCGACTGCGCTCGGCTTCGTTCAACGGGGATTATGTGGCGGTGTCCTATCGTTGCTTTCGTTGGGTCAGCAACATGGCGCTGGCATCGTCGTCCGCCTGCACCGCGCCACATCAATCCCTTAATTCGTTGGGAGCTTTGGTCTAGGCCAGGTTGAGCGTGCCAGAGGTAGGGTGTGGACAGAGAAGGTGACCTTGCTTGGGGGCGGGCTGTAATTGAGGTTGAATTTGCTGGCCAAACCGCTTCCTAACCAGGCGTTTGCTGCCGACACGTTGCGCTCGCTTTTTAGCGCCAGGCTTGATCATTATTGAGGTCGTCTTTGGGCGGCAGAAACGCGGGCGTTAGACGGGCCAGCGTGAGTTGGAATCTGGTTTTGCAAGGGAGTAGACATGGTAACCATCGCTGAGGTTTTGCTTGCAGTGGTCATCGTACTCTTGTTTGTCCTGATTTACATGGTTCGTCAGGGGTGCACTTCATCGGGCTAGATTATGATATAGTGTGGGGATGGGTAGCTCCACACTTAACCAGCGAAGGAACAGAGATGAATTTCCAAAGAGATCGACTGTACGCATTCCCTTTGATGTTGCTATCATTATTCCTGGCCGGGTGTACCGCACCATCTACACCCGTGCCCATGCAGCCAACCGCCACAGTTGTCCTGCCAACCGCTACCGCTACTGCGGCGCGGCCCACCGCCACGGTTGCTCCACCCACGAGCACCGCCGTTCCACCAACCGTCACACCGATCCCCCCGACCGCTACCGCTGCCCTGCCAACTGCCACCGCCATACTGCCCACCGTGACCTTTGCTCCACCGACGAGCAGTGCTGTGCCACCGGCAGCTACGCCGACCCCGCCGGCCGCACTCTCCGTGGCGACAGCTTCACCGGCAACGGCAAAACCGGCGTGCCCCGCGTGGTTTGCTTTCCCAGAACCCGGTAAGGGACTTTTGGTCATCGAGAACGACGCCGGTGTTGATTTGCTGATTGATGCCATGGCACCGCTGAATTGGACGAAGATCATTCCGGCGAAAAAGGATGACATACCGGGGCGATTGGTCTTGCAACTCATGCCGGGACATTATGAATTTCGGGACAACGAGGTGGGCACGAGGTGGCGCGGTTCGATTAAGGTTGACCTTCAGGCCGGACAAATGCTCGTTTCACCCATTTGGCACAACAATCGCTACGAGGAAGTCGTGTACCCCCTGGAAGTTCCCGACGGTTGCCGGTAGGGAGCACTATCGCGGAAGTAGCTGAAATGGGGGGGTGACTTGGCTTGGTATGAGCGATTTGCGCGAACGACGTGGACCGCCGTCACCGCGGGTCGGGTGCCCTGCATTTTTTGCGTTGGGGCACTCGCCCAGGCCGGTCCTTGACCAACCCAAAACGCAAAACTTTGCCGGATGTCAAAAACCGCCCGGAAATGTAGGGGGAGGGAGAGACGAGGGGACACCCTGAAGTGCACCCCGGACATTCGCTGCGCATGCCCCCCTGACGGGTGCATTTCAATTCTGGGGGCAGGGTAAGGATTTCACCGCAGAGACGCTGAGCGCGCAGAGTTTTTCTGCTTTGAAAATGCGTTGGCCC
>JAADHH010000063.1:12815-21219 GCA_013151955.1 Chloroflexota bacterium | reverse complement strand
ACGATGATGCCCGAACCGACCGAGCGGCCGCAGCCAACCGAACCGCCCGAGCCGACGATGATGCCCGAACCAACCGAGCCGCCGCAGCCAACCGAGCCACCCGAACCAACTGAGCGGCCACAGCCGCCCGAACCGACACACATGCCCGAACCCCCTGGGATTCATCAAAACGACAACATGGCCGGAAGGGAGACCGGTTACGATGTGACCAGCTACCTGGAGAGCCATGTCTTACATCGTGGACGGAGCATGCGTGACCAACCCTATCTCGCAATTGCCTCCGTCAATCAAAGCAGGAGCCTACTCCAATGGGCGCGGCCGGCGGGATCAAACCTGTTTGCCAAAGCCCTGTTGGATGGCCGGGGCAGCCGGGCCCGTAGCGCGACGAGCATACAGTCGCACCGTGGCGAAGAGGATGGCTCCCTCCACGCCCAAACAATACTACGGGCCCGGCCGGCCCTTTCTCCTGACAACTGGAACAGGAATATTCCGTGGATTGGCCAGCTATAGATCGGCAAAAGATTTGTGACGAGGAGACGGAAAAATGAACAGCGCGAAGAGAATCTGGGTCATAGACGATGATAGAAAGACTTTGAAATTGCTACGAAGCGGATTACAGTCGGAAGGATTCGCGGTTGAGACATTTGTGGATGGAACGGCTGCGTTAGCACAGATGAATACGACCTTGCCGGACGTGGTAATTCTGGAGCTGGATACGCCCGGAGTGGACGGCTTTGAATTGTGTGCCAGAATGAGGTCTGAGCATAACGTATCCACGATTGTGCTCAGCAAGCGAAAAGAGGAAGTGGACCGGGTGTTGAGCCTGGAAATGGGCGCTGACGATTACGTGACCAAGCCTTTTGGCTTTCGCGAGCTGGTTGCTCGTATTCGGGCGTTGCTGCGTCGTATGACGTACAACCAACAGCAGGCCGCGGAAGTTATGAGCGTTGGTGACGTAGCCATTGACCCAAACACGCGCCAAGCCTCGCGCGGCGACCGGCAAGTATCGCTCAGTCGCCGCGAATACGCGTTGCTGAACGCGCTCATGAGGCAAGCCGGCAGGGTGATTTCCAGAAACGACCTGCTCGCCAGTGTGTGGGAAGAGAACTGGATCGGCAATGTCCGCACGCTGGATGTACACATCCGTTGGCTCCGCGAAAAACTGGAGGAAAACCCAAGCTGTCCGCGTTACATACAAACTGTTCGTGGCGTTGGTTACCGGTTTGCGGGAGCCGAGGAGTTGTCATCTGCTATGCAGTTGTCATAGCCCGGATCGCGAGTCCCACAATAAATAGACAAACGAATGTGTATTGCAGCGATTCTTGCCGGCTATCCTCCTCATCCGGCAGCAGCAGGTAGGCCGCAGGAAGCGTCAGGGCCGCAAGCAGACCGTAGAAGAGATGGATGAATCCGGCGGGCCTGAAGCCAAACAGAAAGAGTCCCACCCCGACACCACCCTGGCCTGCGATCAGGATTTCCCCGATTACCAATGACCCGGAAAGACTCGGGCCGAGAGGACGCCCCCGCAAGTAGTTGAAGAAACTCCACAAGCCGCACACCACCATAAAAAAGATAATCGCATTTCCCAGACTGTGGTGGATTTGAACCATTCGTTATTTGCCTTTCCGTCCGATGCTGGGTATAATCAAGAAGAGGGTGTGGTTTGACCACCAACATTCGTCGCCTTGCCTTGTAGAATGGATTGCCCCGGCGATGGCAACAGAGAACGCGAAACCAAAACAAAAAGTCCCGCACAAAGCCAGAAAGTGGCCGTTGCGTTGGGCAGCACGAATCTCGTTGTTCGGCGCCATGCTGGTACTCTCTTTGGCGATTTATCTAGCCTTCGTCGTGGTGCGCCGCCCGCCGGTTTCCTCGGGTGCTGCGCGACGGCAGCCTTCTCCCTCGGCAACGTCCCCGCCCCCGACCTACACGGCGACACGAACACCAACGCCCCCTCCAACCGTCACGCCCACCCCCGGGCCGCCAAGAGTCGGCCTTGTTGCCGGCCACTGGAAAAATGACTCCGGCGCTATCTGTGATGACGGCCTGCAAGAAGTTGAAATCAATTTGGATGTGACCCGCCGCACGGCCAAACTACTGAAAGAGGCCGGCTACGACGTGGACGTTATGGCCGAATTCGCCCCCGAGCTCAACGGGTACCAGGCCGCGGCCTTCGTGGCCATTCACAGCGATTCTTGCCTGAACTTGCCCGAGGCCACCGGTTTCAAGGTGGCTCACGTAACGAACAGCGCCGTCCCGCAGGAGGAAGACAAACTGGTCTCTTGCCTGTGGAGCGAATATGGCCAGGCAACGGGACTGGCACCGCACCCCGGCAGCATCACGCGTGACATGCGTCAATACCACGCCTTCCGGAGGATTGCCCTGAAAACCCCCGGCGCAATCATTGAACTTGGGTTCATGTATAATGATCGAGAGATGCTGACCAAACATGCCGACGTGGTGGCCCGCGGCGTTGCTGCGGGGATACGATGCTTCCTGGAGCAGCCCGCGCCTCCCCCAAATTCGAACTAGCCGCTACTTTTGTCCCTTTCCCAGGAAGGCCTGGATAAATTCCATGGGCAAGGGGAAAATCGTTGTTGTGTTTTTGTCGACACCGATTTCTGTCAGGGTCTGCAGGTAGCGAAGTTGCATAGCCCCCGGTGATTTGGTTATCGTGTCAGCCGCGTGGGCCAATCTTCCCGCAGCCTGGTCCTCACCCTCCGCGTGGATGATCTTGGCGCGTTTCTCGCGTTCGGCCTCGGCCTGACGAGCCATGGCACGCTGCATAGATGACGGCAGCTCCACGTCTTTGACTTCCACCAGACTGACCTTTATGCCCCACGGTTCCGTCTGTTCATCAATGATTTGTTGGAGTTTCCGATTGATCTTTTCTCGATGCGAAAGCAACTCGTCTAGATCCGACTGTCCGAGTACGCTGCGTAAGGTCGTCTGGGCAATTTGAAATGTGGCCCGGCGATAATCTTCCACCTGGACAATGGCATCTTCGGGAACCAAAATGCGGTAGTAAGCCACGGCATTCACTTTCACCGTAACGTTGTCTTTGGTGATGGCCTCTTGTGAAGGTACATCCAGCGTAATAACCCGCAAATCTACTTTTATCATCCGGTCAACCATGGGGATCATGAAGAAAACGCCAGGACCTTTGGCTCCCACCAACCGTCCCAGCCGGAATATCACCCCCCGTTCGTACTCCTGGACAATCTTGATCGCCGAGCCAAGTAAGGTGATCAAGACCAATATCACCAACAGGCCAAATGTTGATAAACTGGCAAGCAATTGCATTGTAATCAATCCTCCCTTATAATAGTGAGCAAAACGTCGTGCCCCCCTACCCCCCGCTTTGGGGGGAATGTGCTCCCCCAGAATTGGGGGCCGGGGGGCGTTCTCCAAGTTATCGAGATATTACCAAAATTATACCGCAAGCAGGAAGAAAGCGCAATGTCATTACCTTCTGAAACAGAACAACGCAAAGGTGACCATCTTCGGATTGTGCTCCAGCAGGATGTGCAATCGAAAGGGGTAACCACCGGATTTGAGCAAGTGCGTCTGCCGCACTGCGCGCTGCCGGACCTGGATGCGCGAAAGATTGCGTTGTCGCTTTCCCTGTGGGGCCGTTCTCTGCGCGCACCCTTCCTGATCAGCTCGATGACCGGCGGCACGGCAGAAGCGGGCATGATCAATCGTCGCCTGGCCGAAGCTGCGCAGGAACTGGGCATCGGCATGGGCCTGGGCTCGCAACGAGCAGCCATCGAAGACGCGTCGCTCGCCGCCACCTATCAGGTACGCCGCTATGCACCCGACGTGCTGTTGCTCGCCAACCTGGGAGCCGTTCAGCTCAACTATGGTTATGGGCCGGATGAGTGCCAGCGCGCCGTGGACATGATTGAGGCCGACGCTTTGATCCTGCACCTAAACGCCTTGCAGGAAGCAGTACAACCCCATGGCAACACAAACTTTGCCGGTTTGCTCAAGAAGATCGAACAAGTCTGTCGTGCTGTGCCCGTGCCGGTCGTCGCCAAAGAGGTGGGCAACGGCATCAACGGTGCGGTAGCACGCCAGTTGGTCGATGCCGGCGTGGCGGCCATAGACGTAGCCGGTGCGGGGGGTACCAGTTGGAGCGAAGTGGAGAGCCACCGCCAGGAAGGGCAGCAGGGCCTGGCCGTCGCTCGTGCTTTTGCCGGCTGGGGCATTCCCACAGCAGAGGCGATCCGCCAGGTGCGCGCAGCCTGGCCAGAGATAGTGATCATCGGCAGCGGTGGCATTCGTTCCGGCGTGGATGCCGCAAAAGCCATTGCCCTTGGCGCTGACCTGGTCGGCACGGCAGCGCCCATGCTGGCGCCGGCCACGAACCTGGCCCAAACTGTGATGGAGCGCTACGGCACCTACATCGAACAGTTGCGCGTGGCTATGTTTTGCACCGGAGCGGGTGACCTGGCCGCGCTACGCCAGGTGACCCTGCATCCGGTTTGATCTTCCCGCGCTTCCCGGCAGGGCAACCCCGAAATCCATGACCGGACATGGACGTTTTCTATTCAGGCCAAATCATCGGAACCCCTGTGCCCCACCATTCTTTCCCCGACAAGCTGCTTAGGCGGCTCCCTGGAAGCCACGCAGTCGCAGGCTGTTCGTGACCACAAAAACGGAGCTGAAGGCCATGGCTCCGGCAGCCAGAATCGGGTTCAGCAACAGTCCGAAGAAAGGATAAAGCGCCCCGGCAGCAAGTGGAATCCCCAGCGTGTTGTAGCCGAACGCCCAAACCAGGTTCCAACGAATGGTTCGAATGGTGGCACGGCTCAACCGTATCGCCGTGACCACTCCCTGGAGGTCGCCGCGCATGAGCGTAATATCGGCAGCTTCCATGGCCACATCGGTTCCCGTGCCGATGGCGATCCCCACATCGGCCTGCGCCAGAGCGGGGGCATCGTTGATGCCGTCGCCGACCATGCCCACGCGCTTGCCCTCCGCCTGGAGCGCTTTGACCTGGGCAGCCTTCTGTTGGGGCAACACCTCGGCCATGACTCGATCTATGCCCAGTTGATTGGCAATCGCCTGCGCGGTGCGGGCATTGTCGCCGGTAATCATCGTCACCTCGAGGCCCAAATCGCGCATGGCCTTCACGGCCGCAGCGGCTTCCGGCTTGACGGTGTCTGCCACGGCAATGAGACCGGCCGCCTCACCGTCCACGGCCACGTACATGGGAGTTTTGCCCTCCGCGGACAAGCGCTGTGCTTCCGCTTCCAGGCCGTTCAGGTGAATGCCGGCATCCACGAGCATTCGGCGATTGCCGATCGCCAGGTTGTGCCCTTCCACTTGTGCGCGAATCCCGTACCCGGGCAACGCCTCGAATTGGCTGGGGTCCAATATGTCCAGGGATTGGGCCTTGCCGCCGGCGACGATCGCTTCACCCAGAGGATGCTCGGAACCTCTCTCGGCACTGGCCGCCAGGCGCAGCAATTGTCTATCGCTCAGGCCGCGTCCATTGGCCACCAAGACATCCGTCAGGGCCGGCTGGCCCATAGTGAGAGTTCCGGTCTTATCCAAGACGATCGAGTCGAGTTGGTGGGCAATCTCCAGGGCTTCTCCGCTGCGAATCAGCACACCGTTTTCGGCCCCCTTGCCCGTGCCGACCATGATGGCCGTCGGTGTGGCCAGGCCCATGGCGCAAGGGCAGGCGATGATCAAAACCGCCACAAAATTGACCAGGGCAAAGACGAAGGCCGGCTGCGGCCCAAACACAAACCATACTCCGAATGTGATCAGCGCAAGACCAATGACAATCGGCACGAACACGCCGGCGATCTGGTCGGCCAACCGTTGGATGGGGGCCTTGGACCCCTGCGCTTCTTCGACGAGCTGGATGATTTGCGCGAGGACCGTATCTTTTCCGACGCGGGTGGCCTGGAACTTAAAAGTGCCGGTCTTATTGATTGCGGCACCGATGATACTGCTCCCGGCGGTCTTTTCCACGGGGATCGACTCGCCGGTGACCATCGATTCGTCCACCGTCGAGTACCCCTCGATGACTGTGCCGTCCACCGGTACTTTCTCGCCGGGGCGTACCACGACAACGTCGCCCACGCGGACCGCTTCCACGGGAATATCCACCTCTTGTCCATCGCGAATCACGCGGGCGGTCTTGGCGCGCAGGTCCATCAACCGGCGAATGGCCTCACTCGTCTGCCCCTTGGCCCGCGCTTCCAGAAACTTGCCCAGGGTGATGAGAGCAATAATCATTGCCGAGGTGTCGTAATAAACGTGCGCTGTGCCCGCGGGAAATAGGCCGGTGGCAAATGTGGCAAAGGCACTGTAGAAATAGGCTGCGTTGGTGCCGACCGAGACGAGCACGTTCATGTCCGCGCTACCGTGCCGAAGTGCTCCCCAAGCCGCGCGGTGATAGCGCCAGCCGGCCCAAAACTGCACAGGCGTCGCCAGCAGGAAGAGGCCGATCCAAAGGGCCTGTCGCGGCAAGGGGACAAGGTCCGCGCCCATACTCAAGACAAAAATAACGGCACCTATGCCGAGGCTGAATAGCAATTTGTTTCGCAAATCCTGAATTTCGGATTCGCGGGCAGCACGCTCCCGATCCTGAACTTCCCCGTCGCCGGTGGTATCGCGGACTTCGTAGCCAATGTCCGTGATGAGTTGTCTGATTTCTGCGAGGGTGATTTGTGTGGGCAGGTAGGTGACGGTGGCCCGCTCGGTGGCCAGGTTCACCTCCGCTTTGAGCACGCCATCCAGCTTACCGAGGTTCCGCTCGATGGTGCGCACGCAGCTCGCGCAGGTCATGCCACCGATGGAGATGGCCACGGTTTCCTCCGGCACGCCGTAGCCGATGTCTTCCACCAGCGCGACCATCTGGCTGGGGGCCACGCGCTCCGGGTCAAATTCGACGGTAGCGCGCTCCGTGGCCAGGTTTACGTTGGCCTCCAGAACGCCATCGAGTCGTAACAAGTTGCGTTCAATAGTTCGTACACAACTGGCACAGGTCATACCACGCACCGGCATGGTCACCTGTTTTGATTGCGCCATCTTGTTCGGGTCCTTTCTCTCGTTTCACAGTAGGTGTTGTCTCGTTACCCGGTTCCTCGTTTCGGGTACCCCACCCCCCAGGGGGAGGGGTGAGTAAGTATAGCACACCCAGAGAAAGGAGTCAAATTCTGATTTGGAAATAACGTGTCAGGTGTCGGGTTTCACGTAATCCGTAAAACGTGACGCGTAAGACGCAATACGTTTCACGTCTTCACGTCCCGCCATTTTCATCCTTGGTGGTGCGCGCGCCGCTCGTGGTGACTGCTCTGGAAATGGTGGGCGGTCGTTGCGTGGTGCGCGCTGCGTACCTATGCGGCTTTGTTTCTGATCTCGAAGCGATCCAGATCGCGGGCGACAACTGCGTTGGGGAAAATGGCCTGTGCTTCGGCGGCAACCTCCGGTCCCTGGTAGCGACGGGAGATGTGGTTGAGAATGAGGCGACCGACACCGGCAACCTTGGCCAGTTTGGCTGCTTGCATGGCGGTGATATGTCCAAAGTGCTTGCTCAATTCTTCGTCACCCGTCAAATAGGTGGCCTCGATGATCAGCGCATCGGCGTCTTGGACGAATTCCACCAAGTTGTCCACACGGTCTGTGTCTCCCACGTAGACCAGTTTGGTGCCCGGTATCATCGGCCCCAATACGTCATCGGGCGTAATGACCCGGCCGTCCTTCAGTGTGATGGCCTCTTCCTGAACGAGTTGCCGCCGTTCCGGCCCAAAAGGAACGCCAAGCGCGGCAGCCTTCTCTTCCAGAAAAGGTCGTCGCGGCCGTTTCTGGAAGATGTAACCGATGCTATCTCTTCCCTTGTGCTCGACCGGAAAAGCCCGTAACTCGAATGATGAATCAGAGAGAATGACACCGGGTTTCACCTCATTGAAGGTTATGCGCAGATTGCTGCTTGCGCCGCGCAAAACCACCTTGAAGATCAGATCGCGCACACGGCCCAGCGCGCGCCGGGAGCCGTAGATGTCTATTCCCTCGCTGGCCTCCCACCGGCTGAACGTAGATATCAGGCCGGCCAAGCCCAAGATGTGGTCCAGGTGACCGTGGGTCAGCAATACACGATCCAGTCGCCGGAAACCGATGCCGCTGCGCAAAATTTGCCGCTGCGTTCCCTCCCCACAGTCAACCAGGAAACGGTATTGCCGGTATATCACAACGGATGCCGTGACATTCCGCTGAATGGAGGGGGCGGAAGCAGAGGTCCCCAAGGTTACAACTTCGAACACTGTCTTTGCTCTCCTTCGTCATCAAAAGGTGCTATGCATTGTCCGAGACTTCGCTCAGAAAATGTGGCCCCTGACGGGGCAGTTGACAAAAGGGCCGGGGACACAGATTTACACAGGCTTCG
>JAADHH010000063.1:0-12746 GCA_013151955.1 Chloroflexota bacterium | reverse complement strand
CGTATCTTCTCAATAAAACGGGGTGGGGCGACCCAGAAGTTCGACTTTTGGTAAAAGTCGAACTTCTTCGCCCCGGAATATTGAGAAGATAGTGAGAATCTGTGTCCTAGAAACATCGACAACTTTTTGTCGATGTTGACGCCCTAAGCGCCTACATCGCTCGCTGCCGGAAAAGCCAACGGAGGCCGGCTCACATCAGCAGGGCCAGCGGGGTGGAGCTGGCCGGCCCCACAATCGCCGTCGCCAGGCCGGTAAAGAGTAGGATGAGAACCGCAAATGCAAAGTTCAAGAGAGCAAGAAGGCGAAACCGCTGCTCCAGGTCGTGAACGTCAGCTTCTTCTCCCAGCCGGATAGCCCGTTCATAATGGTAACGCAGGTCTGGCAGCGTAGCAAAGTTTAGGTAGAAAACGAGGACGATACTCAGGCCCACGGCCAGATGTTTGGCTGCAATCAGAATCGCCCAAGCACTTTGAACCTGCAGAAAGCCCGCGTAATTCGGGTTCATACTCATTTGCAAGAGACCGGTGACGATCAGAACCGCCATGGCCAGATAGGCCAAGCGATTCAGGCGGTTCGTCAGAGAAGCGGCCAGCGAATCGGAGGCGCTTGGGGCCGGCGCAAATGCACGCGACGGCTGCGGCGCGACATACAGGCCGAGCAGCGCACTCCAACCTACCCAAACCAGTGTGGCGATCAGATGAAAGGTATTAGAGATGCCCAGGAGCCATTGCTGCTCGGCCATGCTACAGGTTGTCGTATCCGACAGTCTGCCACATTCCCTCTATCAAACGAAGTGGCGATAGGCAGTCGCGGCACAAAGCTTCGGTATCGTCAGTTTGCTGGGCCAGATGCCCACAGCGGGGGCAAGAAACTGACGTGCGGTAGTACGCTTGCCGCACGAGCATGTTGAGCAACTCCTGAGGATCGTCAATATGGAGTTCTTTTTGCAGCGCCTCGAGCATCGCCTTTTCCCGATCATCCAGGTCCAATCCGTGCAGGTTGGCCAGATGTTTGATCCTTTCTTCCATCGTATGAAACCTCCTGTCGTCCCCTACTGTGTCCAACAGAGCATGGCATCCGATCCTCTGAGGAAATTATAGCAGAGTTGGGGGCATGATGCAACTGGTTGGGGTGGCAACGTGCGTTCCAGAAGTTCTTCCAGAAGTTCGACTTCTGGCAGAAGTCGAACTTCTATGCACAACTTACACCAACTGCGTCGCGGCCTGGGCAGCGGCGTGTGCCAGGCTCTGCAACGATTTCTCCCGTACTCCGGCTACTGTCAGACCTTCTTCCGGCATAGGAATCAAGATGCGGGGGACCTGGCTGCTGGCAAGGACTTGAGCTGCGGGAGAAATGGTACCATCCGCGTCTGGCAAGAGGATAGACAGCGGGGCGACGACTGCCCCAGCCTCGGCCAGTTGCGCGGGCAGATCACCGGACGAAGTTTCCAAACATGCCGCAAGTGCTGCTTTGGCCGGATCGCCCAGACCATAGCCAATCAGTCGGGCCGTGGGGAGCTTGCGGCGGAGTTGTCGCCCCACCTCACAACCCAGCTCGCCGGTGCCCGTATCCAGAATCAATATGCAGGGTGCAATCTCGCGGTCGTGTGCGTCCCCTTCACCCAGTTGCCTATCGTGGCGTAGTGCCAGCCAGTGGTAGGCCCAAAGCAATGCTGCCACCAGGCTGTTGCTCAATTCCCCGGCAACTTGATCCCAGAAATTGTGCGGCATGGGAGCACCGAGTAGCACGTTGAGCAGCCGGTAAACGAACTGCGCCGGCTGAATGAGCAGCATGACCGCTGCGGCAAAGAGCGCCAGGTAGATGTATGCCTTGCGCAGCACCGAGCGACGCTCCTCGAAGCCGGCCGGGTCGTCCGGCTGGTGTGCCAGCCGGTCCGTGACCCGCCAGTGCCAAACCCAAACCGGCGTGCCCACGACCAACATCGCCACGTTCAGGCTCACTTGCTCCCGGAACCAGTCTGTGTTGAATTGATAGACGAAGTCGCCCCCCCATATCTGCTGGGCCCAGAATGTGCCGCTGGCGATGAGCGCCCCCAACAAGTGGGCCAACCCCCAGGCCACCAGCACCAGGCCGGCGCCGGAGACGAGGTAGTAGTAGAGCCGGCGCAGGCTCGCCTGGCGAGGCGCTTCGGGTGTTTGGCATATATCTGCTTGCAAAGTCCGCCAGTGGTACACCCAAAACAGCGAGCCTTCGACAATGAACGTGACCGGCCAGGTGAGCCGGTCCAGGAGCAGGGTGTTCCCCGGATTGGGTGTGCCCAGCAACAGGCGCAGAAAATCGCGCAACAGCAGGGCCGTGCTGGTCAGTGCGGCGATTGCTGCAGCCAGGACAACCAGGTAGAGGAACACTTTGCGCACCACAGAGCGTTGCTCTGCCGGCCCGCTGCGAAAACGACGCTGCGCCCACACCCAGTGACTCACCCACACCACGCCGCCGACAAGCAGACTGGCTACGTCACGGGCCAGGTGGAGGTCCAGAGCGAGCTGTGTATTGCCCGTCAAAGGGATCATGCTACGCAGTAACGCGCGCAGCAAATCGGCGAACCCGACGGCGAAAAGAGCCAGCCCGATTGCAGCCGTCACGTACAGGTAGATGCGGCTCCAGGTTGCACCGGGTTCGGTTTCGGCACCGAGCAGGCAGTCGCGCTTCGCCAGGTAACGGTGGTACGCCCAGAATAGACCGGCAACGAGAAGTGCGGCCAGCGGCGAGCCGATTTGCGCGCGAGCCGGCCACCTGGTTGCACCCGTGGCAGCCAGGAACAGCCGCTCCAACAGCACGTGGGCATGAAAGGCGGCGATCAGCACGGTCGCCAGCAAGACAGCATAAAGGTAGAACTTACGGGCGGCACTGTGCGGATGGTCCTGCCCCGAGGCTACCGCTCGTTGTGCCAGGAACCAATGAAAAACGTAGACCGGCAGAGCGACGACGAGCAGCGCAACATTAAAGGCCACCACATTGCGCTCTGCCGTACCGGCCAGCAAACTCTGGGCCAGCCGTAGAATGCCGTGCAGAGAGATGAGCACGCTGGCCAGAGAGACAAAATAGAAGTACAAGCGCCGCACGGTATCCATCGTTAGTCCTGACCCTTCCACGACGGGGCCTCAGGTAGTCGCCGATCCCAATCGTACAGCCAGTAGGGGTAGAAGAATGCGGTGATGCGCCACTGGCCTTCGATTTTGCGCAATTGCGCAGTCTCTACACGTTCATAGAGCGAATCGGAAAAGGGGCCGCTGGCGTAGAACGTGGTAACAAAGACAGTAACCGTGGCCTTTTCACCACTGATGATCGTCTTGTCGAAACGCACGCGGGAAACCCGGTTCGTCCCGGGGTCCGCATTGCGTTGCCGGCTCATTTTGGCGGCAAACTCAGTGGCGTCTGGAGGGTAGGAGGGGGCGATAAGAGCGAAGGCATCCAAATAACGCTCGTCTTGCAACGCCTGGACATAGTCCCAGACGACGCGTGCCGGCGTCCCCGGCTCGGGTGGCTGTTCTCCTGCGCGCCCTTGCAGCCCCACAGCGACCATGCTGGCCACAATGAGCAGCGCAGCCAGCGCCAGAATACCCCACAGGAAGCGATCTGTCTCACGCATCACGCCCTCCTTGAAAGTAAACGAATGGCAAATGAGCGAATGCCCGCATCACCTCGTTCGTTTTTGCGCGCTACGTATAGCTTCGTTGAAAGTCCGGGATGTAGCGAATGAAAACGACCAGGCCCACAGCAAGGCCGGTGAACAATAGCACCGGCGGCTTGCCAAGCAATACGATGATGACCGGCAAGGTCAGCACAGTGACGCCGACAGCACGCGCTGCATGGTGCAACAAGCCAAAGTGCAGGACGGCCCAGACGATAAACAGGACAGCCAGTACGTCCGGCGCCAGCCAGAAGAGAATGCCGCACCCCGTCGCCAGCCCCATGCCCCCGTGGAAGCGGGTATAAACGGGCCAGCAGTGTCCGGCCACCGCCAGGGTCGCAGCCAGAACGAGGCCAACATTGCCGGCGCCAAGCCATTGGCTGATGGCTACGGCTGTGATGCCCTTCCCCGCGTCCGTGACGACCGCGAGTATGCCGGCGCGCACCCCCATCACGCGCATGACGTTGCGGCCACCGGTGTGTGTGCTGCCGGCACGCCGGACGTCTTGCTGCGAAAAGACACGCCCCAAGATCACGCCCGTCGGAATCGCCCCGATCAGGTATGCAGCCACGCCCGCTACTATCCAGCTCAGTATAGGTGTCATAAGTCGTCAGTCGATGGCAGTCGTCAGATGCCAGTCGTCAGTCGTCAGATGGCAGTCGCCAGATGCCAGTCGTCAGTCGCCAGTCGTCAGATGGCAGATGGCGGTCGCTAGTTGTAAAACATCCTCCACGAGATGTTGCCCATTGACAGTTGATCATTGTCAATTGGCAATTGACAATTGATTATTTTCATCCAATCACGTGTAGTTTCCCCGGCAGCAACTCAACATCGATGTGCGTAGCTGGGGGCCAAATCTCCCCATCGGCGTGCATGGGCAAGGGGTCGTTGGCCTCCACCACCACACGTCGCGCACGGTATTGGTGAACAGGCTGCTTGTCCAGGTGGCTGCCGCGGACGACGTGGGGCAGCAGGCGTAGGATTCCGGCACGGCCCAAGCCATCCGCCCAAACCACGTCCAACAGGCCATCGGTTGCGTCCGCCTGGGGTGCAACCCAGAACCCCCCGCCATAGCAGCGCCCGTTCGCTACGGCAATCATCGTCACTTCTTGCGAAAGTGCCCGGTCATCCATGCGGATGCGGACATCGGGTGTGCAGTAGGTGAGTGCCAACGTGCGCAAAACGGCCAGCAAGTAGAGAGGCAAGCCGGTCAGCCGGCCTATTTTGCGACTCTCGACGGCGACAAGGGCATCGAAGCCGATGCCGATGCCATTTGTGAAGATCCGTGAGCCGGCTCGCCCCACATCCACGTGACGGATGCCGCCAGAGGCCAGTCTTTGTACAGCAATGGCCGGGTCGGGGGGCAAGTCCACCATCTTGGCGAAGTCGTTTCCCGATCCCACAGGGATGATACCGAGCGTTCCGGCCACATCGTCGCCGGCCGCGTCCACCAACCCTTGCACAACTTCTTGCACCGTGCCATCACCGCCCATGGCCACAACGCGGCGATGTCCTGCGGTACGGGCGCGGCGGGCCAGTTCAACGGCATGACCGCCCCTGCGGGTCATAACCATCTCGAAATCAAGTCCGGCGCTTTGCAACAATCGCTGGACTGTGGCCCATATTTTCCCCGATTTTCCACGCCCCGCTGTTGGATTCAGAATGATTTTCACGGGGTCACCTGCAAGTCGTGCGGCTTCCTTTGCATCGACCTAGCGCATAGCCAGATAGCCGGCGGTCAAGGCCAGCGTGTTGATCGTACTGTGCAAGACAATACCGGGCCAGATGGAACCGCTGGCTTCATAGAGCAAGGCGAAGAACACACCCAAAACAAAGATCGGCACAATGGCCGTGGGGGTAAAGTGAACGAGCGCGAAGAATGCGGCGCTCAACAAAGTCCCCCACAGAAGTCCAACCTCTTTGCGAAATCCGGCGAAAAGAAAGCCCCGAAAAAATGTCTCTTCTGCGAAGGGGGCCACCAGCGCGCCGGCAAACAGCGCCCAAGCCAATCCCGTCAGCCCGGTGCCAAAAAGGGGCATATAGTTTGGTTGGACATCCAGTTGAAAGTGCTTCAGCAGCAGGGCCCACAGCAGGTTGATGACGAACGAGGCTCCCAGGAAGCCACACCCCAGGGGCAAAGCCGGGGAGAGGGCGTGACGGCGGAACCCCAACCAGGCCCGGCCCACCCGGTGCCGGCGCAACACGACGAATGGGGGTACCAGCAACAGCAATTCAGACAGCGCTACGACGGGCCCCCACAGCCACACGGGAACGGCCGAAACCCCGCCCACGGAGATCACGGCTATGCCCACTCCCAACAAGAGTACCGGGGCGACGACAAGCACCAATCCCAGCACGCCCCCGATCAACAGCTCTTTCTTCGACCAGGGGACGTCGCGGTATGCCGTGGTCGCTACTGCCCCGTCCGGCAAAGTGGTCATGTGCCCGATTTATTCCCTGCGGGCGCTTTCTTGCGTCGCGGTTTCGCCTTATTTTGACCGGAAGAAGCCTGGTTGTGCGAAGTCTGTTTTTCTGCGTCTTGGTCCCCGGCATCGGCAAACTCTGCAAAGCGACTCAGCTCACGGGGGTTTTCCCCGGGCAAGAAGATTTCGTCCACCGTGCCTGTGCTAAGAATCTGTACTTTTTTGTGCCGTTCTGCTTCCTTCAGAAAATCCCTGAACTTACGGAAAGGCTTGCCCTGGTGATTGGTGTAATCATTTTCGTGGAAACTGCCGAGCATCTCTTTCATGATCAGCTTGATTGTTCCTGCGGTACAAGCGTTTTTCCGGCGGCGGGCCAGCTTGGTTGCTTCCACCAGGATGTCGAATAACGTATCGAGGTCTATCTCTCCTGCCTGACCGGGAAGGGAACGGCCAGAGGATAATTCGACCAGACTGCTTACCTTTTCAGGGTCTTCATCCGGCAAAAACACCTCGTTGACCGTACCACTGGTGAATACCTGGATGAGCCCTCGTCGTTCTGCTTCCTTTGCAAAGTCCTTGAATTTTGCGAAGGGGCGGCCCTGGGAGTCCTTGTATTTCGTTTGGTCAAAATCGCCCATACTTTCCACCATCAGCAGTTTCAGCGTGGCGAATGTGGGCATATTGCCCCGCTCCCGGGCAACGCGGACGGCCTGTACCAGAGCCTCATACGGGTCTTCCGGCTTCTCCGTTTTCTTTCGAATGTCTTCGGACAACTGGTGATAAAAGAAAAACTCGTCCGCGCTCTGTGCCAAATGCGAGGAGGCGGCTTCGGCGATGCCAATGACAATCACTTTTTTTCCGTGTTGACGTATGGCATTGACCAGCGGGATAAAGTCCCGGTCACCGGTCACCAAGACGTACACCTCGATATTCCCATAGGTGTATAGGATTTTCATTGTGTCTATGACCAGGTGGATATCCACACTGTTCTTGATCGCTTTGCCTTGGCGGTGATAATCGCGCGTGTAGTGGTAGGTCGGCACATAAACCGGCTCGATGCCATTTGCATACAGTGCGTTGGTGACTTTCTGGTAGCGATACCAATCGGCATAAGCACGCGCGATGATTACGCGACCGTATTCGCCACACTTCTCCATGATCGTTTCAAAATTTGGTCTTGTGTTGTAGATTTGCTCTACAGAAATGTAGACATTTTCAAAGTCAATGAAAACGGCGACATCTCTATGGTTGTCTTCTGTCATTTTCCTTTTTTGTAACCTCTTGAATTGGTAAGTAACGCGTAGCAGCGAAGCCGGTGGGCCAAAACCCACCGAGGTTCTTGCTACGGATACCGTTTTTATAGATAGTTTAGTAGCGTCACGATGAGTGGCGCCAGAGCGACGGCCGGCAAGAAGTTGGCAATGCGCATCTTTTTCAGGTCTAACAATAGCAGCGCGATACCCATAATCAATACGCCACCCGTGGCCGTCATCTCCACGATTTCGGGGCGGTTGGGGGTCAGGCTGGCCGCGAAGCCGGCACCGGCAAGCCCGGCTAGGAGGCTCAAGCCTCCCTGGTACAACAGAATCGTGATGGCCGCCAACATCACGCCCCAGCCCATCGTCGCCGAGAAGGCCATCGCGGCGATGCCGTCCAGCAACGATTTGATGGCCAGCAACCGGAAGTCGCCGGTCATCCCATCCTGAATGGCTCCCAGGATAGCCATAGGCCCCACGCAGAACACCAAACTGGCCGTGACGAATGCCTGACCCACCGATGGTGGCGTGTCCGCCATGTCGTCCTGCACCGGATCAATGCGAGATTCCAGCCACCGGCCAAAGTCGTTCAGCCTTCTTTCAATCTGCCACCATTCGCCCAAGATCCCCCCGAGCAAAACGCTGCCCATCACGATGAGGATATTGTTCGTCTTCAGGGCCATGTCGAGACCGACGAGAAAGGTAACCAGACCCAGGCCGTGCATCATCGTCTCCTGCATCTCTGCCGGCAGGCGGTGTCCGACTATCGTGCCTGTGCTGCCCCCAAGCAGGACCGTGGCGACGTTAATCAGCGTCCCGATCACCGCGTGTCCCCTCCAGGAGTTCTTGGGCTTTTGCCTGGCGGTCTTGGGCAGCGACCATAGCCGCGCCCACCAGGATTGCTTTTGCCCCCTTGGAGAAGAGGGCCGACGCTTGTGCAAAGGTCTGAATGTTCCCGGAAGCCACTGTCAGCGCGTTTTCCGGCACATTGTCCAATAGTTCCAGGGCTGTTCCCCGTTCCAGCAAGAAGTCTTCCAATCGCCAATCATTCAGACAGAGCAAGCGAGGGCGGAGGCTTGTCGCGCGCTGCAGGTCGACCTGTGTATGCACTTCCAGCACAGACTCCATGCCCAATTCCGCACAAACAGTCATCAGCTCCTCGATTTGAGCCGTGGTCAGCAATGCGGTCAGCAAGAAAACTGCGTCTGCCCCATACGCGCGAGATTCGTAAACCTGGTAGGAATGCACAATAAAGTCACGTCGAATCAGGGGGCAGGAGACTGCTTGGCGAGCCGAAATCAGATCGCGTATTCCCCCACCGAAATGTCGGGACTCTGTGACGACAGAGAGGGCTACCGCGCCCACAGAAGTCAAACTCCTGGCCAATTCGGCGGTACTCTCGCTCACTGCGTAAGCACCCCGCACAGGTGAGGCCCTGACGATTTCGGCGATGAGGTGCTGTCCGGGCCAGTTGAGCTCCGCCACCAACGACCGGGCAGGGTCTTGCTTCTCAATTCGGTCACGGAGAAGAGATAGCGGCTGCTGAACCCTTTTCGCCAGCAACTCTTTCCGCTTTGCTGCCACGATTTGGTCTATCAGCTTCGGCTTCTCATGCTGTATCGGCGTCAGACTCAACGAGTACGTCCTGCTCTTCGCTCAACGGACTGACGCCTTGTGGGGTGTCGTCCGCTGTTGCTGTGTCTTCTGGGGCGATGTCATCGGGAGTGGTATATTCCAAGAACGTGGCAATAGCTTCCTGCTCCTCCGGTATCGGGGAGGGCAATGCCGCCGGCAATGTTTGTTGTTCGGCCACGGCAGCTTCCGAGATTGTCCGCCCGGCCCTGTAAACAGGCGGAACCAACTCCCCATAGACTGCCATCTCGATGTCACGACGAACCGCAATGTCCGGATCGAGCCAGAGTTGATGCAATGCTTCGGTGGCACAACTTGTCGTTACAAGACCTTCTCCTTCCTGCGTGCCAATTTCTGCGAGCACGCCACTGTTTCGTCGGGTGATCTCCAGCGGAGCGAACAGGGAAGACCGGCCCCGAAATTTACCTTCTTCTTCGTATCCCAAAGGGTTGGGGCCAACCAGATAACTTTGCACCCCAAAAATTTGATTCTCCTGTACCCGGGCCAACATCACCATGCGCATTTTGTGGGCCGTACTCAACTTGGTGCAGGCCAGCGGGTTGACCAACACCTCCACACCGGAAAATGCCAGCAGGCGCGTTGTTTCCGGAAATAGCACTTCGCTCCCCACCAAGATGCCAACCCGTCCAAAATCAGTCTCGAAGGCTTGAACGCTTTTGCCGGCCACACAAAACTGCCGGTCGAGCTTGTTCAGGTTCAACTTGGCTTGCCATCCCAACAACTCGCCATCCGGCGCAAAGAGCGCAGAAAGGTTTCGAACTTCTCCGTCATCGTCCTCCAGGTAGATGCTGCCGCCGACCACGTAGGTAGTGTGGTTGCGTGCTGCCTCAGAGAATATGCGCAGGTAGGACTCGCGCAACACATCGCTTTGCTCTTTGATCGCACCGGGCAGAGCCTGCGGCACACCCCCCAACATCCCGGCGGCCGTGCCGGCCAGCGTGCCCAACACCCGCTTCCGCACGCGGGAGACGAACGGTTGCGACTTTTCGGTGCTGGTGACCGACCGCTTCAACAGGCGACCACGCAGCCCGCTAAAGAAGGTGCCGGCCAGCATCAGGCCACACAGCTCGGGAAAGACGACCAGGCCAGCTTCCTTGTTCTTAGCCAGGCGCATAAATCGTTCCACGTCGGACTGGAAATCATCCTCTGTTGGATGCAGGCGCATAGCCTGTTGAATTGCAGCAATTGTTATGCTCGGCATAGCCTTTGGTTCCTCGTTGTCGGGACGGGTTCACTCCGGCAGATTGAACCCATCTGAAAATCGGGCATGGTTCATTTTGCAGAGAAAACTGCTTGACGAATTGTAACGGTTCGCGCAGGCAAAATCCGTGAAGCGTGATTCGTAAAACGTGAAAAAGGCCTTCTTTCACGCAGTACGTTTCACGTTTTACGCAAATTCTTCCTGGCGACAAGACACAATTTGTCAACCTACCTTCATGCCATGCTGAACTATGCCGAAAATCGTGCCTCGATACCCTATTGTACCACGACTTGTTAGTTCTTGGCAATATTGGTAGCGTCACAGAAGTTCGACCAGAATAGAAGTTCGACTTCTGGCAGAAGTCGAACTTCTGTGGACCTCTGGCAGAAGTCGAACTTCTACAATCGTCATGTCACAGGCTCTTTCTGGTTGTTGATCAGCTCGGTGGCCAGCATTCCCCCCAGGATCAAAGCGCAGCCGGCGGCTTCGCGCGGACCAAGCCGGTCGCCGGCCAGCGCGTAGCCAAACAGAGCCGCAAAGACCGGCTCCAACGCAAATATGACCGCCGTGTGGGTGGGCGATGTGAATTGTTGGGCGGTAGTTTGCACAGAAAGGACCAGCGCCGTGGCCACCACGCCGGTGAAAATCACCGCGCCCCAGGCCATTAAGGGGAGCGACACCGTGAAGCCTTCGAGCACCGGTGTCAGGGCCAGGCTCACCAGCGCGGTCGTGAGCACCTGGAAGAAAGTCAGGCGCAGCGGATCCATTTCCGGCGCAAAGTGGGCAATGGTGACGATGTGCAGCGCAAAGCTGATCGCACCCCCCAACACCCATAAGTCGCCGGCAGCAAAGGAAAAATCTTGCTTCAACGAAAGCAGGGCCAGGCCACCGGCCGCCAGAATCACCCCGAAGACGGCCGGCCGCGTGGGGGGACGGCGCAGGAAAACCGTGGCAAACACCGGCACCATCACGACCGACATGCCGGTGATGAAGCCCGCTTTGGAAGAGGTCGTGTATTGCAGGCCGATCGTTTGCAGGATGTAGCCCGAAAAGAGCCAGAAGCCGATGAAAACGCCGGCCAACACTTCTGCGCGACTGCTCGTCCGAATCCGCTCCCGAAAGAGCAGGCCCAACACCGCCGCCGCCAGCAAAAAGCGGAGCGCCAGGAAATTGGCCGGACCAACGCTGGCCAGGGCATCTTTCACCATCACAAAGGTACTGCCCCAGATCAGGGTGACGAGCACCAACCACATATCAGCCTGACGTTGGCTCAAGGGGTTCGTTCCACCTGCACAAGGTTGGTATAGAACGTAGCGCCGCCCCCCATGTCCGCTTCGCGATTCGCGGTGGTCGCATTTGCGCTGCGATTGCCCGGCGACTTGCTGGCCCACCAGACGCTGGGACTGACCACGACGCAGGGTCGCACGTCCTCGGTGACCCGGGCGTAGAGCCGGCACGCCCCCCGCGCATTCCACACGCGCACCAAGTCGCCATCGGCGATGCCGCGCACGGCCGCGTCGTGGGGGTGGATTTCCAGCGTAGGCCGGCCTTCCTTGCGTACCAGGACGTCCACCGCGCCGAAACTGCTGTTCAACAGGTGGTGCGCGCTGGAGGTGATGAGCTGCAAGGGGAAGCGGCGCAGCGTGTCCGCATCCGCCTCGTGCCCCTCGACGAGGGGGTGGTGGTCGGGCAGCGGGTCGTAGCCCTGCCGCGCCATCCGTTCGGAGTAGAGTTCCACGCGACCGGAGGGCGTGGGAAAGCGCCCGTCAGCGAAGGGGCGGTGCGGGTATTCCGGCAGGTTCAGCCGTGCCCAGCCATCGCGCATCAACCGCGCGCGCGTGATGCCGGCCAGACGCGGGTCGTCGCTGTCCAGCGCCTGATCGATCAGGGCCTCGTCGCTATCGGCAAAGCAGGGCTCGGCAAAGCCCATGGCCTGGGCCAGCCGGCGGAAGATTTCGGTGTTGGGCAAGCTCTCGCCCAGCGGGGCGATGGCCGGCCGGTTCAGCCCGAGGTAATAATGGCCGTAGGAGGTGTGCAGGTCCAGGTGCTCCAGTTGCGTTGTCGCCGGCAGCAGGATGTCCGCGTAGCGTGCAGTGTCGGTGAAGAAGGGGTCGGCGACGACGGTGAACAGGTCGTCGCGGGCCAGGCCGCGCAACACGCGCGTCTGATCGGGCGCGCTGTTCGCCGGGTCAGAGTTATAGACGAACAGCCCCTTCAGCGGCGGGTCGTGCGCGGTCAGCAGCGCTTCGCCCAGCTTGATCATGTTGATCGTGCGCGGGTTGCCACGGATGAGGTCTTTCCGTTTCAGGGCTGCCTGGTTGATCGGGAACTCCGCGCCGGAGCTCAACAAAAATCCGCCGCCAACATCGCGCCAGGCACCGGTGAGGGCCGGCAGGCAAGCGATCGTGCGGATCATCATGCCGCCGTTGGTGTGGCGCTGCAAGCCGTAGTTGACGCGGATGGCTGCCGGTCGCGTCGCGGCATACAGGCGGGCCAGGTCTACGATTTCGTTTGCATCCAGGCCGGTGATGGCCGCGGCACGCAGGGGCGGGAAGTCTCGT
>JAADHH010000072.1 GCA_013151955.1 Chloroflexota bacterium | reverse complement strand
GGCAGTCGGCAGTCATCAGTCGGCAGTCGCCAGTCGCCAGTCATCAGTCGCCAGTCGCCAGTCGCCAGTCATCAGTCGCCAGTCGCCAGTCATCTGGTATCTGACATCTGACCTCTGACATCTGACATCTGACATCTGCCATCTGCCATCTAGCACGTCGTGCAGCTCGCGTCCCCGCCCTCTTGTGTGCCGGACGATGGCCCGCAGCCGCAAGCGGAACCGGCATTCGGGTTCTCGATGTTGAACCCCCCGCCCATCGCGTTGTCCACGTAGTCTATTTTGGCACCGGCCAGATATGGGAAGCTCACCGGGTCGATGAAAACGGTAACGCCTTCCTTCTCGAAGACCTGATCGCCATCCTGGGCCTTCTCTTCGAATGCCATGCCGTATTGCAAGCCGGAACACCCTCCGCCGGAAACAAACACGCGCAGCCCGTAGTTGGGCACGCCCTTCTCCTCGAACAAATCTCCCAACTTTTCGGCGGCAACCGGTGTCAAATCAATCATTGCTTTTCTCGCTTTCTACTGTTCAAGAGCTCAACATACGGCCGAACCCAGGGCCTGTTTTCATACCTGACAAAACGTGTCAGGAATTGTACCACGAAGAGGCTGGTTTGTCAACAAAAAAACGCTGTATGTAGAAGTTCGACTTCTGCTAGAAATCGAACTTCTGTGGAATCGCGCTGCCCGGATGGATGCCGGACCAGCCCCCGTCATTTATGCGGGGCCGTTCCTTCCCGCCGCGGACAGTTTCCGCAGCCTCCGGCGATGGGGGGTGGCTTGGAGTCGTCCTTCTTCACCCGCAGATCTTCCGCAGGTATCACAATGCGGCTATCTTCGGTGGCCAACGTGATGGTGCCTTCGAGGATATTCCGCTCGACCACTCTGCCGGAACCATGGACGGTCTTGATTTGCTTTCCCAACTTTGGCAGCCCCTTGCCGGCTTCTTTGTAAAACTCGTACTCGTAGGCCAGACAACAACGCAGGCGGCCGCACATGCCGGCGATTTCTGCGGGGACCAACGGCAGGTCTTGCGCTTTGGCCATGCGGATAGAGATTGGCTCGAATTGTACCAGGAACGCGGAGCAGCATCTTTCCGTCAGGCCGCAGGCTCCACACCCGCCAATCATCTTGGCCACATCGCGCGGACCGACCGATTGCAGGTTCACTTTCGTTTGGTAGGTGCTGGCCAACCTGCCGCGCAGCTTACCCAACGCACCACCTTTTTCCCCGTCGTAGTAAACAGTAAGTTTGCTCCCATCATACTTGAACTCAACCCGCGCAATCTTGATGGATAAACCGAGCTCCCTGACCAGCGCACAGGTGAAATCCAACACCTCCGGCTCCTGCTGTCGAAGAGATTCTCGTGAAATCATGTCTTCGAGGGTCGCACGTTTCTTGATCTTCTTGTATTTGCGGCGTTGTTTGGAAGCAGGCCGCTTGTCGGGCGGCAATACCTGCACCACTTTCCCCATTTCCCGCCCCTGCACCGTGTCTACAATTACGTAATCGCCTATCGCAATAGCATCGTCCGTCGATACAAAATGGTATACCTTACCGGCTTCCTGAAACCGAATGCCGACAATCCTATTCATTATTGGTTTCCATTGCCCTTTCGTCCGTTATCGACTCTGACAGGAGTTCCGAGATGTCGCGCAAGCGCAAATCATCGCTTACCCCCATCACCTTACTACCCAAATCAAACATAAACATACAGAATGGACAGGCCGAGGCCACCGTATCCGGTTCCACAGAGAGTGCCTCCTCCAGGCGAATCTGGTTGATCTTGCGCTCGCCGGGCACTTCCACCCACATGCCGCCACCGCCACCGCCGCAGCAAAAGCCGCGATCCCGCGAGCGGGGCATCTCCCGCAGGGTGACGCCGGGCAGACTGGCCAGAATCTGTCGCGGTTCATCGAATATCTCGTTGTACCGGCCCAAGTAGCAGGAATCGTGGAATGTCACGGTTTGCGCCATTTCACGGGTCGGCTGCAACTTCCCCTCCCCCACCAACTGGGCCAGAAACTGCGCGTGATGCACAACCTCGAACGCTCCGCCAAACTGCCGGTATTCGTTCCGCAGCGTGTTGAAACAGTGCGGGCATTGCGTGACGATGCGTCGAAACTTGTATTGTTTCAGGGTCTCGATGTTTTGCTCGCACATCATCTGGAAGAGGTACTCCTCGCCCAGGCGACGGGCAGGGTCGCCGTTGCACGATTCCTCCGCACCGAGAATGGCGAAGTCGACGCCGGCCTTCTGCATCAAGCGGACCATGGCCCGGCTGATTTGCTGGTTACGCGTGTCATAAGAGCCGGCACAGCCCACCCAGTAGAGCACGTCCGCTTCGCCCACATCGGCCATGACCGGCACATCCAGGCCCTCCGCCCAGTCCGCGCGATTGGCCGCCGGCTGTCCCCACGGATTTCCCGTGTTCATCAGGTTGCGCAGGCTGGTGCCAACCGTGCCGGGCAGGCGTCCTTCGGAAAGCGAAAGATAGCGTCGCAGATCCACGATCGTATCCACGTGCTCGATCAGGACGGGGCACTCGTATACGCAAGCGCGACAGGTCGTGCAGGCCCACAGAGTGTCATCGGCGATGACCTCACCCGCCAAAGCGCGCCCCCCGTTAGGTTCGGCGGGACGACGGAGCGCGGTGTATGGGAACCCCCCTTGCGCCAACAGATCGTCGCGCAAGTTCAATATGACTCGCTTCGGATTCAAGGGCATACCGGCCTCGAACGCCGGACAGACCGCCTGGCATCGCCCACATTCTGTGCAAGCGTCAAAACTGAGCAAGCGCTGCCACGCAAACTCCGAGAGCTTGTTGACCCCCAACGTCTCCGCTTCTTCGATGTTCAAGATCGGGGTCAAAGCGCGCGTAGGCTCCAGCGGGGCAAAAAACAGATTCAGCGGGGCCGTAAAAAAGTGCATCAGTGGGGTGAAGGGAATGGCTCCGATGAACACGAAAACCAGTGCTACATGAAAGTACCACAAAGCCAGGTGAAACTGCTCCAAACCGGCCAGCCCCACACCGGCAGCCAGGAACAAATTGCCCGTGAGCAGACCTACCGGCGACCAGGACGCCCAGGCCGGTTGTGTGGCGGCAATGCGCAATCCCTCCACGAGGAAGCCGCTCAAGTTGATCAGCAGCAAAAGGGTCAGCACGAACGCAAAGCCCCAATCCCCATTCAAACGGGCCGGCCGCGCCACGTACCGGCGGAAGAGGGCCAAACCCAGCCCGACGAGAAAAGCGAGGCCGGCCAGGTCCAACGTCAATTCGTATGCCAGGTAGAACCAGCCACGCAGAATCTTTATCCCAAAGAGGGGCAAGGTAACGTCGTAATCCAGCGTGGCCAGGGCCGTCCCCAAGAAAAGGAGCAGAAATGCCCAAAAGATGGCCACGTGCATCACCGCGGGGTAGCGTTGCCACAACACTTTGGCCTGCCCCAGGCCGTGGGTGAGCAAACGCTTTAACCGGGCGAGGGGGCGATCCACCGGCGGCGATCCCTGCCCTTGCTTCCACAACTGGGCCCGTCGGTAGAACCCATAAATCAGAACCAGGACGCTCAACAGGGCAAGCGCATAGAGCAATACGCGCGCCCCTTCTGGCACATTCCAAAACGTATCACGAAATGGTATCACCGGAAACCATCCTCCGATTCACGATCACAATCTGGCATCATACCTGCTCCAAAAGATGGCGGGTTGCGTAACCGGTCGTTCCACAATGTTACAAACCTGCCATCATGGTGTTACCCTGTTTCCCATTATAGCCGTAAAATACCTGCTTGACAAGTAGCGCATTATGGATTACACTACACCGTATGGATGCTCGCAAGTATGCCCACTTTGCCTTCGGCCTACGCCGTTTCTTGCATACCGCAATGTCGCTGGATGAAGCCCGGCGTACGCTCGACCGTTTTCTCGAACATCGAGAAACACATTTCTTGAGCGTGATGGAAAAAGCGATATATCCTCACGAGCAAAACCCCTACCGGCGACTCTTGCAGAGGGCGGACATCTCCTTCGATGATCTCCGCGACTCGGTGACATCCTCCGGGGTGGAAGGCACGCTGGCGCACCTACGAGACGCCGGCGTCTTCTTGACGATTGACGAATTCAAGGGCCGTGTGCCCATCTGCCGGCCCGGAATGGACTTTGCCGCATCGCCAACCGATTTTGACAATCCCTATCTGGCCCACTACTTTACCGGCGCGACCGGTGCCTCCCGAAGTCCGGGCACCCGCACGATGATAGACCTCGACTTCATCACGGACCGGGCACCGGCGAACGCGCTCTTGCTCCAGGCGCACGACGCATTGCAGCTCCCCTTCTTTATCTGGTTCCCCATCTTGCCCGGGATCGCCGGATTACGCGCTCTTTTGCAAAACGCGAAGATTGGGGAATACGCCGTGCAGTGGTTCACACAAGTTGCGAGCCGAAACGTGCGGCCTTCGTGGGTGAACCGGTTGGGGACATCTTACATTCTGACCATGAGCCGAATTTTTGGTGTGCGCTTGCCCGGCCCACAGTTTGTACCGCTCACAGACCCGTTGCCGGTGGCGCAAGCCCTGGCCGAAGCGGCCCGCCGGCAGGGAGGGGCACGCATCACCACGTTTGCCAGCTCGGCGGCCCGCCTATGCCGCACAGCGAAACAGGCCGGCCTGGACCTTTCGGGCGTCTGCATCCAAATCGGTGGCGAGCCGCTGACCGCCGCGCGCGTCGAAGAAATCCGTGCCGTCGGTGCGCGACCCATCCACCTCTATTATTCCGTGGAGACCGGCATCGTGGGGGCCGCCTGCGCCACCGCAACGGCGCACGACGACTTACACCTCTTTCACGATGGCCTGGCGGTCGTCACCCACCAGCGCACCATCCCCGGCACATCAACAGCGGTAGACTCTTTCTTGTTCACATCTTTGCTCCCCTCGGCACCGAAGATTCTGCTCAACGTGGAACTGGGGGATTCAGGAACGTTAGAGACATACCCCTGCGGATGCGCCCTTGGCAAACTGGGCCTGACCCATCACCTGCGCAAGGTGCGCAGTTTCGAAAAGTTGACCGGCGAGGGTATGACGCTGTTGGGCACCGACCTGATCCGCGTCTTGGAAGAAGTCGCCCTGCCACAATTCGGCGGCACGACCACAGACTATCAATTCGTGCAATCCAACGTACAGGGGGCCACGCCGATTACGCTGCGCATTCGCCCTTCTCTTGGGAAACTCGATGAGCAGCGCTTGCTCACCACCCTCCTGGAGAGACTGGCCCAAGAGAGCGACGGCAATGACCTGGCCCGCGCAGTTTGGATGCAGATCGGAGCTTTGGTTGTGGAGAGGGCCGACCCGATCCCCACCGCGCGGGGCAAAATCCTCCCCCTCTACATCCAACATGAGTAACTCGGCAATGTCGCAAGAGCCACAACGAAGCTTCACATCAGAAAGTCGCGTGGGCGGCGGGCTGACGCCCCCCACACCAAACATATTATACGAGGAGGTATAACGATGTACATTTTCAAAGCTGGTGTTGTCGGTGCCGGAGCCATGGGCGCAGAAATCGCCCAGGTAATCAGCTATTCTGGCCTGCCCGTCGTATTGAAAGATGTGGATCAGGCCATGCTGGAAAAGGGCATGAAACACATCCAGGCAATTTACCAGAACCGTGTGGACCGGGGCAAAATGGATGTCCACACGATGCAGGATAAACTCGACCTCATCGAACCAACCCTGCGTTATGACTCCTTCGAAGATGTAGACATTGTCATCGAAGCAGTTCCAGAGCGCATGGACATCAAGAAGGCCGTATTCGAAGAGTTGATGGCAGCCTGCCCGGAAGGCACAGTTTTCGCTTCCAACACTTCGGCCCTCTCCATTTCCGAGATGGGCGCGGCGACGGACCGCGCCGACAAAGTCATTGGGATGCACTTCTTCAACCCGGCACACGTCATGAAACTGGTGGAGGTGATCCCCGGCCTGGACACCGGCGAAGAAACGGTAGACACGGTCGTGGGATTCGCCGAATCGCTGCGCAAGATTCCCGTGGTCGTGCAGGAATGCCCCGGGTTCCTCGTCAACCGCCTGCTGATGCCCTATATCAATGAAGCGGGCCTCTGTCTGCAAGAAGGCGCGGCCTCGGCCACGGAGATCGACGAGGCGATGGTGCAATTCGGTATGCCGATGGGCCCCTTCACGCTGATGGACATGACCGGCATTGATATCGCCCACGACGTGGGACAGACGCTGGCCCAGGAATACGGAGACCGTATGGTCTCGTCTATCCTCTTTGAGCGATTGTTCGAAAAGGGGCGACTCGGCCAGAAAAGTGGCGTCGGCTTCTACGACTACGGCACAGGCGAGACCGAACCGCTGGCCGACATCATCGGTGAGGTGCAAGCGGAATTGGGAATCACCACGCCGACTGAATTCAGCGTGGAACGCCTGGTCTTCCCCATGATCAACGAAGCAGCTCTCTGTCTACAGGAAAACATTGCCAGCCCGGCCGACATCGACATGGCCATGGTCGCCGGCATCGGCATGACCTATCACGGCGAAAGAATCGGCCCGCTGGCCATAGCAGACCGCATCGGGCTGGACGTGGTGGCCAACACCCTCGAAGCGTTACAAGAGAAGTACGGTGCCCGCTTCCGCCCGTGCCGCTACCTGCGCCTGAAGGTTCGCGCAAACCATCTCGGCGAAAAGACCGGCAAAGGCTTCCACGAAGCGTACTAAACAGCCACCCGATCCATCACCAGAGCGATAGCGCCCCACAGCCCCACATCGTCACCCAGGGCTGTGGGGACAATCGTCACGCCGCCGTGGTATGCTTCCATGGTACGTTCACGCACGGTTTGGCGAATCGGGTCCAAGAGCAAATCGCCGGCATTGCTCACGCCACCGCCGATGACGACGAGGGCCGGATCGAGCAGGTGTACCAGGGTGGCAATGCCCATCCCCACATAGATCGCTGCTTGTCGCAGTACGTCGCCGGCCAAGCGGTCTCCCGCACGTGCCGCGTCGACGACTTGGTGGGCCGTTAAACCCGCTCCATTCCCAAGCACAACCTGCAACGTGCTCGACTCCCCGGCTGTGATCGCGTCGACGGCCCGCCGGCCGATGGCCGGCCCGGAGGCCAACGCTTCCAGGCAACCATGTTGCCCGCACCCGCACAAGGGCCCGTTCGGTTCCAGGATGATATGGCCGGCTTCGGCAGCTAACCCGTGGCTTCCCAAAAGCAGTTCCCCCCGGCTGATAATGCCGCCGCCAATTCCGGTGCTGATCGTCAAGTAGACCAGGTCGTCTACCCCCCGCCCGCAGCCAAAACGATGTTCGCCCAGCGCGGCCAAGTTCGCATCATTGCCGGCCCACACCGGCAACCCCAGCCATTCTTGCAAGCGATCACGGAGGGGGATTTCATTCCAGCCGGGGAGGTTGGGAGGAGCGTGCAGTACGCCCGTCTGCGGGTCAATCGGGCCCGGGGCGGCAACCCCCACGCCAGCTACGCGCGCTGCGGGCCACCCGCTCAACACCTCGCGCACGGCGGCGACCAGACGCTTTTCGATAGCCTCCGGGCCGGCCGCGGCCCTCGTTTCCTTGCGCACGTGCGCGACCCTCCGGCCATCCTTGTTGGCGAGCATCACGCGGAAATATGTGCCCCCCAGGTCTATCGCCACAATCAGGTCTTTCTTGCCGGACATTGTCTCCTCCTCACAACGCGGATGCTTCGGCAACGACGAAAAGGGACCCGGTCACGCAAACCAGATCCTCAGGCTCCGACCGCGCTGCCGCCATCCGTACACCTTCGGCCACCGAAGGGGCCTTTGTCGCCGCATAGCCCAGCACGCGCACGGCCTCCATCACTTGTGCCACCGGCATGGCTCGTGGAAAGCGTGGGGCCACGACGACCATCTCCTCGGCGGCCGGCAACAGGGTTTGCAACACGCCACGCACATCTTTGTCGGCGAGCGAGCCATACACGAAACGTATCCGGCGAGGGTGGAGATAGCGACGAATGGCCTGCACCAGCGCGCGCGCCGAAGCCGGATTGTGGGCGCCATCGGCAATCACAAACGGCCGGCGGGCCAGGATTTCCATGCGGCCCGGCCAGCGCACGTTCGCCACCCCCGCCTGGACGGCGGCCGGCGGCACGGCAAAGCCGCGCTCCCGCAAGCACCCGACAGCCGCCAACGCCAGACAGGCATTTTGAATTTGATGGTCACCCAGCAAGGGGAGCGCAATTTGCCGGGGGAGTGAAGCGGCGATCTGGAGCCACCCGCCCTCCCCCTCGCCGGCAACCGGTTGCAGCACGAACAGGCTGCCTTCCGCCGTTCGCCGCAAAATCTGTACCGCCCACAAGTCGTCCACGCGAATCAGGGGGGCGTTGCGCTCTGCGCACACACCGGCAATCACGCGCTCCGCCGGTTCCGCCTGGGGAGCGAGAACCAGCGGGACATTCGGCTTGACGATGCCGGCCTTCTCGCCGGCAATCTGGGTCAGC
>JAADHH010000019.1 GCA_013151955.1 Chloroflexota bacterium | reverse complement strand
ACAGCCAGGATGGAAAGTCAAATTGTACTCGTTCAGCGGGTGCACTACAATTTGGGGGTGAGACCGGTGATCAAAATAGGCCCCAGCGTAACGTGATCGGCCCCCTCCCCCGTCGCCAATCGCGTGCCATCCGCCAGCCGGTACAGCCCGATCTCGATGCGGTACTCGCCGGGCGGGATGTCGCGCGGCAGCAGAAGCGCATAGCGGTCCCGAATGACCTCCCCACCCCGCCACGTCGAGGTCGGACGCCGGCCGTCTGCCGGCGTCCCGTCTCGTTGGGCCCACATCTTCCCGGCCCGATCCACCAGGTGGACGAAGACCTGATAATCGCCTGATGGTTCGTTTAATGCTAACCAGCGCAGGTCCAAAGCGACAACCCCGCCGGCCCGTTGCTGCGTGGTCAGAGCGACGCGCTGCAACCGGACGGTCTGGCCGAACAGCGTGCCCTGCTCCACCGCGGACAACGGCTGCTCGGGGACGTCGTACAAGGTCAGCCGCCGGCGGCCATATTCCTGATCGGAGACGAAGAAAGCCTGCTCGCGCAGGGCGCGGTCAATGGCGTTCTGGTCGCGGCCCGGCCCGTCGCTGATCACCCAGATGGCGCCGCCCCGGGCCACGGCCCGGCGCAACGAGGGACCCCCCAGTGAAGACAATGCCCCCTCCCCCTCGTTCAGCCCGATGATTTCTCCGCGTCCGGAATAGAGATTGAGGAAGGTCTCCGTGCCGACCGGGTCATCCAGAAGCACGGTTGGCGCCGGTGGGGCTTGTGCTTCGAGCGCCGCCGTCAGGTTGCGGAAGTCTTGCGGCTCGAGTTGGGCATAGCGGGTCAGCAGGAAGGCAATGCCCAGCAGGCAGGCCGCCGGCCCCATCCACACGACGCGGGAGTCTGGCCGGTCGCGCAGGTACCAGAGGCCCAGCGCGCAGAGCGCAAGGACCAGGAGCGAAATCCCGAGCGCCACCGCATCGAAATGTGCACCGGAGGCCCAGGCGAAATCGAAATTCTCGGGACGCACGAAATGTACCTGCAACCAGATTTGGGCATAACGCGGGTCAAAGAAGGTGATCGGGGCAAACAGGCGCGGATGAATGTGCAGCAATTCTTGTTGGGCCAGGTCAAAATCGACGCTGACGCCAACCAATTGCACGGCAATACTCGCCACCACCAACAGGCCAAAGCCCCACCACCGGCGCTTTCCACGCAAGCCGGCCAGCAACGGGGCCAGCAACACACTGAGCAAGGGGATCGTGGGCACCAGTGTGCGCGGGCCCCAGGATACCCCGCCGTGCCACATAAACCAGCGCCCGTAAAACAAAACGTAGGTGACAAAGACTGCGGTCACGAGGAGCAGCTCAGGGCGGTGTTTGCGCCACAGTCGGGGCAGGACAACAAAGACACCCAAGAGCACGGGAGCATAGAGGAACAAACTGCGCCCTGGGCTGACGGTAAGGCCCGCCAGTCCCAGCAGCAGGGGCGTGGAGAAGCGCTGCACGCCGCTATACCCGGTCTGCAGCGGGCTGCCGAAGCGGGCAACGTTGTACCCCAACGCAAAAATCACGGCCACGGCCGGGAAGAATGCGAAGCGCGGGAAGGCAGTGCGCAAGGCCTGAATGACCCCTTGTTCCGTGCGACGGGTGTGATAATAGAGGAGGAGGCCGGCGAAGGCGGGCCAGGCGATCACGCTGGCCGGGCGGGTCAGCAGAGCCAGGCCCAACGCGCCCCCCGCGCCCACCGCATTGCGCATACGCCCACTGTCGCGATAACGGAGCAGCAAATAGGCGGCCAGGAGCAGGAACAGTCCGGTGAGCGGCTCGCTGAATAGCGTCTTGGTGTATGGCCAGGCCGGTGTGGCCACACCAAAGAGGAGCGCGGTAAGCGCAGCGACGCGGCGGTCAAACCCCCAGCGACGGACAAACGCGAACAGCAGCCAGCCGGTCAGGGCCACCAGCAGGGGATTCAGCAACAGCGCGGCGTGGGTGCCACCCCACCCTGGCACCGCCCGCCCCAGCCAGAGCAACGGGACAGCAGCGGCGGAATTCATGATTTCCTTACCGGAATAGGCCAGTCCATCCGGCCCCAGGCTCCCTTGCTGTGTGACCATCCAGCGCACCGGTTCGATATCGATGCGACCGTGCCGGACCAGATTATCGGTAACGGCAAACATCACCAGTCCATCGCTGGAATGAAACCGGCCACTGTACGTCAGCAGATAGAGGGCCAGCAGAAAACTGAAGAGGGCCAGGCCCAAACGGCGGTCTGCACGCAATTTAGCACCCCCCCGTATAACGCCGCAAGACAGATTGCTTCGTCTGCGTCTTGGGGGCCGGCCCGTAGCAATGATCGAGCCAGCGCTGGGCTTCGTCGCCTACGGCCGCGTCCAACGGCGTCTCACCCCGCAAGAGCCACACTTCGTCGTGGCCACCGGTCAGGCCGCCCAGGTCGTTGCCCGCCCGCAACACGCGCAAATGATCTTCTCGCCACAGGAAGGGATAAAGGTCACGATAGGCCGCATCGTCGGTGAGCAAAATCAGGGAACCGGGGGTGGCGCGCGCTTGCAAACGGGTCAATGCTCCGCGATAGGGATTCGCTTGCAGCCGGGCCGTGGCGTACACAGTGGTCAAGTGCGGAATCCCGACCACGAACAACCCCAAAGCGAGCAGCGCAAAAGCGGTCGCCGTCCACTTGCGCGCGCGGGCGAAGGTGGAAGCCTGGCCCAGATATTGCACACCAAATTCTACGGCAAGGGCTGCGATCAAAGCCGTGCGCAGCAAGACGGCCGCCGCCAGCAAGGTGTGCTCGTGAGGAAAAACGATGAAGTAGAAGACCCACTCGACGATGTTCGCCCCGCTGAGCAGCAGCGCGTAGAGCACGCCACGAAACCCCGGTAGCAAGAGCACCAGGAACGCCAGCACCCAAATCAAGAATTGTGGGCTGTAGCCTTTGCTATAGAGTAGGAAGAGGCACAAGCTCGTGCCCACGAAAGCCACAAGCCGTTTCGGTTCCGACCAAGTGCGAGCGCGAAGGAAGAGCGCCAGATAGAGCAGACCAAAAGCGATGGTGATCGCCGGCCAGGGCAAGCGCGTTGGGTGTGTGGCGAAGGTGGGATGGGGGTCGAAGCGATTTCCGCCCAGCAGGCCATAACCGTAATAGCCATCCAAAAGGGCCCACACTGTTTCCCATGACGAACGTCCAAACATGCTGCGGAAGCTGGCCAGCAGCAACGCCGGATTTCGCCAAAGAAAGGGGCCGGCGATGGCCAGACTCGTGCCCAGGAAACCGGCCACGAAGCGCACCGTGCGGCGGGTAGGCCGGAGCCAGGCCAGGCGCAGATCGTCCCGCGCAGTTCCCAGCACGGCCCAGCCGACCGGGAAGACCAGCAAGGGCGTCACCTTGCTCATGAACCCAATGCCCAGGGCCACGCCGGCGAAAAGTGCGCGCCGGTCCAGCAGCAGATAGATCGTTGCCAGCAGAAAAAAGAGGGGCATGGTATCGAACCAGCCGGTCCAGGTGTAGAGTGGCACGAAAAGGAGCGCGTAGATCCAGGCCACGCGCAGCGCGATAGTCTGCTTATAGATTCGGCGGGCTAGGAGGTAGAGTAGCACGAGCGTACCCACTTCGAAGGGCAGCAATTCCATCCCCACCAGGCTGTAGAAGGCCAATCGCGGATCGGTCCAGAGGGGGAAGTGCAACGCGGCCCGATAGGCAATCACCGCCATCCAGGGGAAGAGGGGCGGATACTCCATCCAATAATGCACGAACGGATAGAAGCCCTCGTCGGAGAAAGCGGCAAACGATTCAAAGAAATGGTAATCGGAATAGTCGTAAATGAAACCGCCGGGGCGCAGCAAGATGAGCGCCAGCACGCGAAAAGCGGTGAACAGCAAAACCAGGAGCAAGAACTCCCCGTGTTCATCAACGATACGGCGCGCGGTACGTGATAGTTGGTCTGTCATACTTCTTTATGAAACGTCCGCAACCTCGACGCTTTCTGCGTAGAACTCGTCACCTCCCAGCGGCTGGATGCGCACGCTGCCGCACGCCAGACAGCGGGCCTCTTCGAGCGACGTTTCAAATGTTTTCGAGCAGTCCCAACAGCGGTAGCGTGCCGGCAGGCGGCGGAAGTGCAAGGTCGCCCCTTCGGCCGGCGTCCCCTTGCTGATCTCATCGAAGTAGAGCCGGACCGAGTCCGGTTCGACATCGGAGTGGCCGCCCAGCACGAAGTGTATCTCGGTGATTGGGCCGGCCTCCTTCTCCTCCGTCTGTTGCAACACCGTCTCCAGCACATTCTTGGTCATGCCATATTCATGCAACGTTCGATCCTTTCTACATTGGTTATACTGTTCAGGCAGGCCCCCCTACCCCCCAATTTTGGGGGAAAATCGATCTGCTCCCCCCAGGATTGGGGAACTGAGGGGGCCACCGATCACTGCCGAGGCTATTCTCGCTGTCTGCCTGAGCAGCCCCGTAGGGCGACCGCAAGGGTACATCCCTACTTTTTGAGAAGATACTACCTCCACAGGAAAAGTATAACAGCCTTACCCACATAATGCAAAAATGCCCTCGCCCAACGTGACTCAAGCACTATTGACAACTGGGGACAGGACACGTATAATTGAGAAAGGCCGGCATGGTTCATTTTGCAGAGAAAACTGCTTGACGAATGGTAACGGTTCGCGCAGGCAAAATCCGTGAAGCGTGATCCGTAAAACGTGAAATGGGCCTCCTTTCACACAGTACGTTTCACGTTTTACGCAGATTCTTCCTGGTGCCAAGACTCAACTTGTCAACCTGCTTTCATGCCATTTTGGGGGAAACCACTTTGCTCCCCCCAGAATTGGGGGGCTGGGGGGGCTTGGCTGAGCAGTAACGTTCAGACAGAGGCGAACAAAGATGAAACAGTTTATCCGTTGGGGACTTGCCACCGGCCTGGCCCTGATCTTGATTGCAAGCAGCCAAGCCTATTCGCAAGCTGGCAGGCCGGCCCCAACGCCACCGCACCCACAACCCAATCCCGCAGGGGACCCTCTGCCGATTGATGGGAGCCCTACGTTTCACCGGCAGACCCTGAAGCTGGCCGCAACGCACCCTTGGCGACCCCCCACACGCAGCGAACTAGAGGCGCGCGGCAAAACGGACCCTTCCGGACGGGTCATCGAGGACGTATTGGGCCAGCAGACATCTTTCTGGTCCTATGATTTTTATTACGGAACAGACTACTCCCTCACCGCCACCCTTCAGCGAATCGGCACGCACTGCTACGTCTACGTGGAGAATGGCCAGGCCGTCAGCAGCACGGTTCTCGACAACATTGTGGCCGAGTTCGACAACAATATCTATGGCAGCGATACCAGCATTTTCGGCGGCGAACCCAACCCGGGCATAGACGGCGACACGCACATTACGATCCTGCTGCTCAACATTCGAGACCCCTATTATTACGGCAACGGCAACGTTTATGTGGCCGGGTATTTCACTGCTGCAGACGAATACTCCAAAACGTGGGTGCCCCACAGCAATGAGCGGGAGATGTTCTACATGGACACCTCCCCCGCGACTCCCGGCAGCAACAGCTTCTTCGGTACGTTGGCCCATGAATTTCAGCACATGATCCACTGGAATCACGACCCGAACGAAGATACCTGGGTCAACGAAGGCTTGTCGGACCTGGCCATTTTCCGGGCCGGCTATGGACACCCCTACAGCCACGTCTCGCAATTCCTCCACGCTTCGGACACCAACCTGACCACGTGGAGCGGCACGCTGGCCGACTACGGGGCGGCCTATCTTTGGAGCCTCTATTTCTGGGAGAAATTCGGCGGCGATTCGACCATCCACCAATTGGTCAGCGAGACGGCCAACGGCAGTACGGGTATAGACAACGTGCTGACCTCTTTGGGATACACCGACCGTTTTGCCGACATATTTCCCCGCTGGACCGTGGCCAACTACCTGGACGACACGACGATTGGCTCCGCACCGTACGATTACGGCTACACCAACTTGAATCTCGTGGCCGACTTTTTCCAGCCTACGCCGGCCGGCCAGCATTCCAGCTACCCGGTGTCTCCCGTTGCCGCAACCGTGCAAGCCTGGGCCTCGGACTACATCCTCTTCAGCGGGACGGCCGGCGATCTGGAGGTCACATTCAACGGGGATGACGCCGGGCAGTTTGGTGCGTATCTCGTTACGAGCACTTCGGCAGATTTCAGCGCCGGCACGAACGCCGTCAGTTCCCTCGTGCTGGACGGCGCGCAAGATGGCCCGGCGACCCTGCCCGACCTGGGCAATACGGTGCAACGCGGCCTCCTCATTGCCCTGCACCCGTCCAGCAACGCGCAGATAGCCTACACCTATCAAGCCGCAGTTGCTTCGGTTTCGGATACGCTCAACCTGGACAGCGGGTGGAACTTGGTTTCCTTTTCCGTGTCTCCTGTGCCTTCAGATGCTTCTACGGTATTTGCGCCCATATCGGCTCACCTAACGGTTGTGACCTCGTATGATTGCGCGCAACTCGGTACGACGTACTATCCGGGGGGCAGCCAAAACACATTGACCTCTATAGATGCCCTGCACGGCTATTGGATCAAAACGGATGCGCCCGTCACCATGCCGGTCACCGGCACAGCGGTCCTGACGTCAACGCAGATTCCGTTGTGCAATGGGTGGAACCTGGTACCCTACTTGCCAGCCACCGCCGCACCCGTATCCACGGCCTTGTCCTCCCTTGGCGCGCAATATACCGCCGTCATCGGCTATGATCGGGGCGCGCAAACCTACTACCGGCAGATGCCCCCTTACATGAACACGCTACAGATGATGCAACCCGGAAAAGCCTATTGGATATACATGACCCAGCCGTTGAACCTTTCCTACGGTACGCCCTGAAAACAACGCCTTCCCCAGACCGACAGAGCAACAAATGAAAGACCCGAAAGAAGCAGAAATCAGAATCGTGCAGGAGGAATCCCACGGTCCGCTTCAAATAGACATGGGTACATCCAGGCACAGCACGCCCGATACGCTCGACGAGGATGCGCGCGAACGCTTGCGCGAAATCCAGGGCCTGCTGCACGATTGGCTTGCGCCGCCGCCCACCCCGCCGGCCCCTCCCGATGAAAGCGTACCGCCCGCCACCTCGGATGCGCCGCCGTCACGTCCACCGGTACACCTGGGCCGCGGACAGGTCGCCACGCCTGCCCTTGCCGAGGAATTCACCGAGCCGTTCTGGCGTCGCTTGCTGGACGCAATCTTACTAAGAGATGAACGGCTGCCGGCGCGACCCTCCTTGGACAGCGAAATTGCCGAGGCGTCCGGCACGTTCATCGCCGAGATGGAAGAGATCTTGCGCAGCCGTCTGGCTAACCATCCCAACCCACCGCAAGAAAACATCCGCTTCATTACCGGCGTGGGAGGCCGCCTGCAAATCCTGGTAGGAGAAGAGCTGTACGACGGGATCGCAGACATTCCCGATTCGGAAATCCGCGACCTCCTCAAGGAGACCATTGCCGAATGGGAAGAGCGACATTAGGTATCTGCCGGGAGGCTGACTGATTGCATTCCCCGCCCACCGTTTCCGTGATCATACCGGTTCACAATGCAGGTCGGACATTGCGCCGGTGTCTGGTCGCCATTCAAGCAAGCCGCACCCCACCAAATGAAATCATCGTCGTAGACGACCACTCCACAGACAGCTCAGCGGAGATCGCACAGAACGCCGGTGCAACCGTGGTGCGCACGCGCGTTCGTGCGGGTCCCGCGTCTGCACGGAATTTGGGCGCTGCACACGCCTCCGGCGACCTCCTCTTTTTCATAGATGCCGACGTGGCCATCCATGCCGATGCGCTATCCCGGGCGCTGAGCACCTTCAATCGCGTCCCGGTGCTTGCGGCATGTTTCGGCTCCTACGATGACCAACCGGCCGAAACCAACTTCCTCTCCCAATACAAGAACCTCTTGCACCACTACGTTCACCAGACCGCCGAAGAAGACGCTTTCACATTTTGGGCCGGGTGTGGCATGGTGCGCCGTGACATCTTCGCCGAAGTGGGAGGGTTTGACGGGGAGCGGTACCGGCGACCGGCCATCGAAGACATCGAACTGGGCTACCGTCTGTGCCGGCGCGGCCATGCCATCCGGCTCTGCAAGGAGATGCAAGCAACCCACCTGAAACGCTGGACCGCCGGCAGCCTGCTGCGCACCGACATCCTCAGCCGGGCGATTCCCTGGACTCGCCTCATTCTCTCCGACGGTCAAATCCCCAACGACCTGAACCTCCGCCTGCCGGACCGCTTGAGTACGATTGCCAGCGGCACGCTGCTCCTCGGAACATGGGCTGCGCGGCGGGATCGCCGGGCGTGGCCCATCGCCCCCCTCGCGGCGCTGAGTCTGCTCGCCCTCAACTTTCCGCTGTACCGCTTCTTCCGCCGGCGGCGAGGGGTGCGATTTACGCTCCGGGCCATCCCCTGGCACTGGTTCTACTTCCTGTACAGCGGGGTCTCCTTTGGACTGGGTCTTCTCGCCCACCTCCTCGACCGGCGAGCGTGGCGAACGTGACCACATCCCCCTACACGCGGAACGACTGGGAACAGGCAAGCATCCCGGGCCGGACGAACGTCCCTGGCAGGAGTACATGGCCGGCGTCTACCGCGCGATCATTCACCGCTGGGCGCCGGGCGCACCCGCCGGGCCGGCCCTCAAGACCGACCTGTTCGAAGAGGCGACGGGTCAATACACGCTGCTCGAAACTTTGGAATCGCACACCGGTGCCGTCACCGGCATGGATTGGACACCGGCAATCGTTCGTATGGCCCGGGACAACCACCCGGGCCTGCTTGCAAAAGGGGTCACCTGCGACGCACGCTTCCTCCCATTCGCCACCGCCACATTCGCCCTGGTCCTATCCAACTCGACCCTCGATCACTTCGCCAGTGAAGGAGACATCGTTCGCGGCCTGAGCGAATTCAGCCGTATTCTTCGCCCTGGGGGCATTCTGATACTCACGTTGGACAACCCTGCGAACATCTTCGTCTGGTTACGAAACCGGCTCCCCTTTCGATGGCTGCGCCGCGCGGGCGTCATCCCGTACTTCATGGGGGCCACGCTCAGCGCAAAGCGGGCCAGGGCCGCGCTATCCGATGCCGGGCTCATCGTCACGCATCAAACCGGGATCGTCCACGCGCCCCGCTTGCCGGCGATTTGGCTGGCCCGCCTTCTCGCGCCGCACCGGCAGCTATCGGCAAGCCTCCGCCGGGTGCTCGCCTTGTGCGAACGCGCAGAATGTTGGCCGACCCACAATCATACGGGATACTACATCGCCCTGCGCGCAAAGCGCCCCTAATCTCCTAACCTGGCCAAGCCAGAACCAAAAAGGATTCACGCCACGAATTGCACGAATTAACACGAAAAAGGAAAGGGAGGAAAATTCGTGAAAATCAGTGAAATTCGTGGCAGAGATTTTCTTGCCCAGAAGTAACTACTCAGTCTTTAGGTGCCAGGCACTTGTGCAGGCCCTCTCGCTTGAACGTGACAAGACATGTAGACGAATGTTGGCTTTGAGACATCCACCGAAAGTGCCTGGCACCTGATTTGCCTCATGGGGCTGTTTGACAATGTCACATTTCCTTGCACGGCGGTTGAAACCGCGTGCTACCGGGGGCGAAGGCCACCTGCGTGGCCTCGTTTAGCTGCTCGTTTAGCTGCCGCAGGGCAGCTTCGCCCCACGTAGCCGCGAATTCATTCGCCAGGCGTTCGAATGTGACATTGTCAAAGTAGTTACGCCCAGAAAACAAGAATCTCGTTGATAAGGTCCCAAGAAAACCCAAACTCTTGCCAAAAACGTCCTTCTGTGCTACTATCAACGCAGAAATCTGTAATGAGATTCAGCAACGGAGATTCGATGAGAAAAGGGCTTGTGTTCCTTCTGCTGGGGTTTTTCGGTTGGCACATCGCACCGATGGCCATCGTTGCCGCCGCAAGTCCCCCGATTTCCGTTTACTATGCCGGACAGGGCGGACCCGTCCATCAATCGTTGCAGTTAGCGGGTGTCCAATTCGTAGACGAACCCAGCGCTGCGCAAGTATTCGTCATGGACGGCCGTACGCCGCCCACCGGGCTGAGTAGCCAGATCGCCAACCGCGTCCGCCAGGGAGCCGGTCTCGTGGTGATCATGGGGCCGGGCATGAACGGGCCGGCCCTGGCCCAACTGCTGCCGGGGAGCGACGCAGCAGCAGTCCGCTCCGAGCCGGCCACCATCCAGGCCATCGACACCGGGCGTGCGCTTGCGCAGGCCATGCCGGCCGGTATGGCAGAACTGCTGCATCAAATCAATTGGAGATCTGCGCCGCAAATTCGCAAGCGGGCCACCGCAATTCCCGGCGGCCTAGAACCGTTGGTGCAGACCTTCACCGGGCAGGACCTCGTCGTCGGCTACCGCGCGCTGGGCAAAGGGCACGTGGTTTGGGTGGCTCCCTGGCTCGACGAAAACGACAACCGGGCCTTCCGGGAATGGCCCTATTTCAATTACTTCGTCTATGCGATCACGACCGGGGCGGGCGGCCAACACCCGGTGGCCTTCGCCGACTTCGACGCAGCGCCGGTACCGCGCCCAAGGGAGAGACAATTCCTCTTGCTCATCGTGCTCGCCACGTTCGGCACGACTGCAATGCTCTTTCTGTGGGCAAAGCGCCAGGGAAAAAGGGGCCAGCCGGAAGCGCTATTCCAGGCCGCACCCGAACAGGATCGCCACCCAAAGGTAGCCGGCCTCTGGAAACAGGTTGGATTTCACCGGCCACTGGCCGGCTTTCTCGTGCTTCTATTCTGGGGATTGCTATTTTTCGTCCCTTTCATGATTTACCAGGCGGTTGTCCTGCCCCGATACCTGTTGCCGTCACCGCAGGCCCTGGGGGCATGGTCCCTGGTCGTCAGCTTCTTCAACGCCTTCTGGCTCCTTTTTGACATGGGAACAAGCCTGGCGGCCATAAAATTCCTGTCCGAATATCATCTCGATGACCCTTTTCACGGGCTGCAATTCGTCCAGTTCTACGTTTGGTGGCAAATCGTAACAGGCACGATACAGGTTGGCCTGGTCATCCTGGTTGCCGTCTACTTGTTGCCGCACACCACCTATGCCTATCTGACGTTCTACGTCATCGCGCATGCGCTGGTGCAGTTTCCCGGGTTCTACCGGGTGTTTCAATACGTCCTGCGCGCACTGCAACGCCTGGACTATGATCAATGGCTGAACATCGCCGTACAACCGGCGCCGGGCGGGACCGGCCCGGGATCGCTGGGCTTCCTGCTCATTCCGCTGCAAGCGATAAGCGTGTGGCTCCTGTACGGATGGGGGGCCAGACACCCTCGCTTTGGTGCAAGCATGGGCGGGGGATTGGGCATGGGCGCGGGCCTCTACCTGGCAGAAGTTGCCGTCTTCGTCGCCGGCGGGTGGTTGTACCGGCGATTGGGCTACCACCTGCGCTGGCTCTTTCGCGTCCAGTTCGACTGGGAGGTGGCACGCAACGCCCTCCGCTACGGTGCCCTGATCTCTGTAGGGGGCATGATCGGCGCGCTGGGGTGGACGGCCCAGGTGTGGCTGATGGAGCGGTACCTTTTCGACTATCTCGAGATCCAGGGCAATTGGAGTGTGGCCGCCGGCCTGATCCTCGCTTTCGGTGCGCTGGTCGGTCTGTATCAGGGGCTGATGCCGGCAATCTCCGAGGCCCACAGTCACAATTGCATCCACCTGGCCCGCTACTACGTAGCCCAGGGGTTCAAGTATGGCGGCTGGCTCAGCGCGTTCGTCGCTTCGGCACTGCTGGCCACCGGAGACCGCCTGATCATCGGGGCCCTCGGCCCGCAATGGATTCGAGCAGCACAGTTCTTGAGCCTCCTGGTGATTTGGGGAGCACTGCAATTTCCGGCTTGGTTTGCCGACCAGGTACAACAGGGGACCGGACATCCGGGGTTGTTCACATTCATGTTGTTCATTGAGCAATCCCTGCGCGTTGTGCTCATGCTGCTCCTACTGCCCAGGCTGCAAATCGTCGGGCTGATCATCGCCTACCTGGTGGCGCTACCCACGAAGGACGTCCTGACGTGGGTTCTCAACGCGCGGCTGATCTTCCGCCCGCGCATCCACTGGTGGCAGGCAGCGATCGCGCCCTTGCTCGCAGGAGCGATGAACTATCTTTTGTTCCGCTGGCTCGGTGCATGGCTGTGGGATGGTCGCCTGATGAGCAGCCTGCTATTGTTTTTGCTCGCCAGCGGGCCCGGCCTGCTCTGGTACGCATTTTGGAGCGGCTTCTTCGGCGGCTGGGACAATTGGGGGCTGGTAGAATTGCGTCGTGCAGGACGCAGCAGTACGTTGAGCCGGCCAATCAGCCGGCCGTTGGGCTGGGTCATTGGAGCCGGCGCGTCCCTCGGCCCCTGGCATGGACGATTTCCCATCGTGCTCGACCGGCAAGTCCGGCAAGACATTCACAAACTGTCCGTGATGAGAAATGCCCAGGTCTCGGTTGTCGGTAGCCAGTAGTCAGTAGCCAGATGTCAGTGGTCAGTGGTCGGATGTTTGTAGCCAGGGTCAGAGTGCCTTGGTGGTGCTTCTAGGCACGTGGGGGCAGCAAACGAATACGTTTGCCACGGATGGTCACAGATTTTCACGGAAAAATCAGCAAGCATAGCCAAAATCTGTGGAAATCCGTGCAATCTGTGGCTGAAACTGGCGTGTTATACGGTCAGAATGATTTTCGCTAGACTCCAGTATGTTACAAGGACAAACAATGACAAGCATTTCGTTTTGGGGAAGTATTGCATCTATCTTGCTCGTCTTGGAACTGGCTGTTGTCATCACTGCGATGGGCGTGCTTTTGTTTCTCGCCCACAAAGGAATCGCGTGGTTGATCAACAATTTGCCCACCTACACCAGACGCGTGCTGGGCTATGTACAGCAAGCCAAGAGAATCACGCGTTCGGTGAGTCGCCGCCTCGCCTCGCCTTTCATTGTGGCACGCAGCACGTGGGCAGGCATTATTCATACATGGCAACGATTGCGCACCGGAAAAGAATAGGAGAAACATCCCATGACACTTTCTTATAGACAACGTGTAGCCTTTGTTGGCGGTATCGTCGGCGCTTTTGTGGGAGTGATGGCCGCACTGGCCTACCACGACCAATTGGAATCGGGCAAATCCGACAAAGCAACCGAACTTCGCCTCAGCGACGCGATCAAGCTTGGAGCTTCGACCGTCGCCTTGCTCCGGCAGATTTCGGAGTTGGCACACTAAACGTATTACGTGAAACGTGTTGCGTATTGCGTCTTACGCAACATCACGTTTTACCTGACACCTGACACGTTATTTTCAAAGCAATAACGGAAAAGAAAGAACCCGGGAGGAGATTCACCTGACAACGCGGGGATTTGCCCGGCCGCTTATCATCGGCCTGCTGATTACCTTGAATATTGTTGTCTTTGGTTCTCTGGCCTTGATTGTCATCCGCAATCAGCGGGCCGGCGTGGGGGAGCGTGTGCAAACCGCAGCGGCAACGACTACGCGCCACGTGATCCGCACACCGAAGCCGACATTCACGCCGCGCGCAACTACCGGTGTCCCGGTGCAACCGGCACAGGGGGCAACGGCCACGCCGGCTGAAGGGCCTGCGCCAACTCCGACGCTGGGTGCAGCGGGCACCGTGATTCTCACGCCGGCTACCTCTCCCGCCACCGCCTCGCACACCCCCTCGCCATCCGCCACGCCCTCGCGC
>JAADHH010000010.1 GCA_013151955.1 Chloroflexota bacterium | reverse complement strand
CAACTTCTCCGAGAAGTTGAACTTCTCGGCCCAATGCGTGATCTGTCGCTCGATGCTCCACATCGTTTATCGTAGCTACGTCGTAATGATGGCCGCCTATCTGTGTCTTGCCGTCCACCAGGTCGCCCCGAGCAACAGCAGAAGCAAAGCGCCCAGCACGGCCTCTATCAACCCCCAAACATGCCGGTTGCTGCCGGATGGCGTTGGCGATGGAGGCGACCCAGGCGGCACGGCTTGCCTTCCTGCGACACCGGTCGGCACCGGCCGGCCCTGGTTCGCCCGAGTCGGCGTGGCCGCAGCGGTCGGCGCGGTCTTCAGCGGCGGCGGAGAGGATGCCTGCGCGTCGGCAGCGGAGGGCGGCGTTTCCTGTGCCTCCGCGTTGGCCACGCCGGTCGCCAATGGTGCCGCTTGTGGAGCCGATTCTTGTGGCAACGCTTTCTCTTCTTGCAGATTCTGGATGCTGCGCGTTTGCACGGGCGCGCCGGCCGGCCGGGCACCGCGCCCAGCGCCCCAATCCACGGCCAGGGTAACGATCAGCAACAGAGCGGCGACAGCCGTCGCCCCGCGCAACAGGGGATAGGCCCACTGTAGCCTCGGTGCTTTCCGCGCAGGTTCCACGTCCGTTTTGCGAAGCACGAAGCTGCGTGGCAGTGGCTCGGCGGAGGTCTGGGCCAACAGGCCAATCGTCCAGCGCAACCCTTCCAGTTCATCCTGGCAGGCCCGGCAGGCACGAAGATGCTGCTCGACGGTTGCTTTTTCCTGCTGCGAAACCTCGCCGTCCAGATACGGAGAAAGTAGTTGGCGCACTTTTTCGTGATCGGATCGGCGCAAGCGATTCCATACAGACATGTAGCTACATCCTAGCCCGGGCAAAAGCCGGCATCAAACATGCTAAACCTTTCTTTTGAGACGATATTTATCGGGCAGAAGTTCCTTTTGATCGAGCAAGTAGTCGCGTAATTTTGCCCGTCCTCGACTCAGGCGGGATTTTACCGTCCCTGTGGAAACATCCATGATCGCGGCAATCTCCTGGTATTTGAATCCTTGAATATCGGAGAGCACGACGGCCAATCGTTGATCCGGGGGCAACGTGCGCAGCCCGGCATGGATAACGTCGCGCAGTTCGACACGCATGGCCTGGTCCAGCGGATTGTCTTGGGTACGCTCGGTGACAAAGGGGCCAGGGTCGTCCGGAGAAAGTAGCAGGGCATCGAGGGACGCCGTGGGCCGGCGTTTCTTGGCGCGAAGCTGGTCGTAACAGGCATTGGTAACGATGCGTAGCAGCCAGGCGCGGAATGACCCCCCGCGAAACTTTCCGATCGCGCGGTAGGCGGAGAGGAAGGCATCTTGCGTGGCATCGGCCGCCGCATCTGCGTCCAGGAGCACGCGATACGCGGTATTGAAGACCCCTTGTTGGTACTGCTCCACAAGGCTGTTGAAGGCGGTTAGGTCACCCTGTTGAGCAGCGGCGATCAGCGATTGTTCGTCCATAACCGATATCTGGGAAGTGCGTGAGTAAAGTTTTCGCTCCGGTAAACCACAAATTTGTCTCTTCTGGCCAAGATTTGACGAATTGCCCTACATCGTTTATACTTACGAAAATGCCGAAGTGGCGGAATTGGCAGACGCGCGCGACTCAAACTCGCGTGAGGGTTCCCTCTTGTGGGTTCGACTCCCACCTTCGGCATACTGCCCATGGCAATTATAGCAGGTTTTTGCCCGAGACGAAAGTCCAACCTGGGTGGGGCTTACGCAGCGGTTTGCCGCAAGCCCCGAAATGTCGGGGGGAGGGAGAGGCAAGGGGACATCCCTCGTATTCCCCGGGCATTTGCGGCGCAGGCCCGATGGGCCGGCAGGCCGAATCGAATACGCGATCCGCCCGATTCATTGGGGCCATGCGCAAGAGAACGCAGGAATGCGATTCGGTTTTCAGAGTTCATAAGAGATAACGTGGCCGGGGCACGCGCACAGCGTCCGTAATCTTTATCCCCCAACCAAAGCGTTCATGGTGGGGTGTAGACATTGTCAAGGCGGGTAATTTGCAAACATGGGCATTACCCAAAGCAAGGCGATACTCGTACTGGGCCTGGGCATTGTTGCCGGACTGCTCTTGGGTCTTTCCCTGGGGTTGAAAGTGTGGCCTGTGCGTTATGTGAATGTCACACCGTCGGACCAGAGTGACGCTTTCCAGGGGGATTATGTCTACATGATAAGCGCATCGTATGCGCGTACCGGCGATTTGGCGTTGGCACGAAAACGGCTGCGATCCGTGGGGTACGGCCCGCACGAAGTCAGAACGCTTGCGGCGCGGGTCGCCGAGCAAGGGGGAACGGCCCACAAGGTGCAGCGACTGACACAATTGGCCAACGCCCTGGAACCAAACAAAAAAGGCATCGAACAGTCACCGGCATCTGGATTTCAGCCAACCTCGTATTCTGCCGGTGCATACAGACCTCTCTCCTCTCCTTATTTCCTGCAGATGGCTTTCTAGGGTCATGTTTTGTGGTGTCGGGAGATGGAATGGAAGAAGGTCCGTATCGTAAATGGAGTTGGCAACAAGCAGTGCGCCTGGCTCTGATCACTTCCGTGGGGCTGACGATGGGTGTGACTTTGGGGCTGGCGCTGGCCTGGCAATGGGTTCCTTTGCCGTTTATCAAAGTTTCGCCTGCCGATATGGCTGTGGAACACAAAGAGGAATACCTGCGGCTGGTGGCGGAAACGTTCGCCGACGATGGCGACCTGGAGGCCGCTCAGGCGCGACTGGAGCGCTTGCGCGCCGGCAATGCCGGCCAATGGGTTGCAGAACTGGCGGTTCGTGCGTCGGAACAGAATGACCCAACCGGTCGCGACCTGACGCAATTGGCAGAGGCTCTGGGCATTTCGGGAGAAGGTCTCCCCGGCGGTTTCGCTTCGCCCGCGGAGACGATTACGCCTACTGTGCCCGTGATGCCGACGCCGGCGGTTCACTATCGGGTTCTGTCGCAGCGGAGTCTTTCCTGCCGGGAATTGCCTGGACCGGCACGCATTCTGGTCTACGTGCGAGATAAAGGGGGTGCCGGCCTGGCCGGAATCCCATTGCGCATCGCCGGAAATGGGCGTCAAGAGACCTTCTTTACCGGATTGAAGGGTGCCGATCCCGGTTACGCCGACTATGACATACAGGGCAAGGGCACATATACCTTGGTAGTGGATGTGCCCGGAAGTGAGGCGGTCTCTGGTTTACGTGCAGACGAACTAACCATGGTTTGTCCGGCGCGTGACCAGAACCTATCGCATGGCTGGAAAATCGTTTTCCAGCGAGAGGGAATGGCTGCCGAATGATTTTGAAAGACGAAAAACAACTCACTACCAGGAGGTGAACTGGACATTGAAGAAACGTTTTTTGGAGAATGCACCTGTTTTCTCGGCATTGGAAGAAGAGGAACGTCGTGCAATCAGTGAGCGAATGGAAATCGGGCAATTTGCCAGCGGGGCGGCCCTCTTTGAGCAAGGCGAACCGGGTGAGGCAATGTTCCTGGTCAAGTCGGGCCTCGTCCAGTTGTTGGAGTCTTCTCCGCGGGGCGAGGTTGTCCTGGCCAACCTGGGACCGAGCACGCTGCTCGGTGAACTTGACCTGTTGTTGGAACGACCCCATACCATCGGTGCCAGAGCAGCCACGGATGTGGATGTCTGGATCTTGCGCAAAGACAGCTTTCACGAGTTGTTGTCTACCTACCCCGCGATTAGCTTTAAGCTGAGCCTGGCCGTTGGCAAACGAATCGCCCACATAGATTCGTACTTAACGGAACACCGGCTCAAAACCCTTTCGCTCTTTGCCGACTTGGGGGACGAGGAACTTCTCGCGACAGCGCAGAAACTCAACTTGCGGTCCATTCACAAAGGGAGCCTTATCTATCGCGCCAACACCCCCCCGGAGGCCATGTATATCGTAGAATCGGGCGAGATCAGTTTGGTTTCTACCGAAGCCGATGATCCCGATCCTTTCCGGCGTGTTGGCCCCGGCGAGATCTTTGGACAAGAGGCGTTGTTGTTGGAGAAACCGTATGAAGAGGTAGCCCGCGCGACGGAGGATACCCAATTATGGGCCCTCACCGAGTCCGATTTTCAAGGTCTGACCTACCGCTATCCCGCTATTCGGACCGCATTCAGTCGCGAGCTGGCCCATTACCTGCGAAAGGCCGATCGCGACCAGGCGCGGGTCCGTTTGCGGCAGGTGCCCTTCCTGGCCTCGCTGCCCGAAAATGTCATCGATGAAATTGTCGAACGACTGGTTCTACGGCATGTCGCTGCCGGTGAGGTGATCTACCAGCCCGGCGATGCCGGCGAGGCGATGTATCTGATCGACAGCGGGCAAATCAAGATCGTTGACGAAGATACGTCCATTGCCCGGCTTACCGAAGGGAAAGCCTTTGGTGAGATGGCGCTGCTCACAGGCAAGCCGCGCTCTGTTACCGCGCGCGCAATTATGAATAGCAACCTGTGGGCACTTTACAAGAACGATTTTGACGCCCTCGCCGTTCAATATCCCGCCCTGGGCGCGGAGGTGAACCGGGCGTTGGGTCAACGGCTGGAGGAGGGCGTTCCGGTTGTCCCCGGCCATGCTGACCTGCGTCGCATCGCTTTGCTGAATGTGCTCACACCGGCCCAACTCGATGATCTTGCCGGGCGATTGCGTTCGGTAAGCTATCGCGCCAACGAAACGATCTATGCAGAAGGGGCGCTCGGGCAGGAGATGTATTTCCTGTTCGACGGTCAGGTGAAGCTCTTCGCCAGAGTTGGCAAGCAGTCTTTCATCCTGGATATGGTCCGCGCCGGCGATTTCTTCGGCGAGATGTCGTTGCTGACGGGCAACCCGCGCCGTTCTACGGCACAAGCGGTTACCGATGTCAAGGCTTGGGCTTTGAACAAAGACGATTTCGATGTGCTCATGGCCGGCTATCCCCATTTGGCCGTTGCGTTCAGCCGCGCGCTGGGAAGGCGTCTGGAACGGGCCAACGGACGGTGGGTGGCACACGCCGATCAGGAAGGGACACCGGCCGCTGCGCCCGTTTTGCCGGCGACGGCGGCGACGAAAGAGGCGGCTGTTGCTACGCCTCCCGTGCCGGAGCCAAAAAGAGTGGCCACGCCCGCTACGCCCGTCGCTGCACGACCGGCGACGACGACAGCCGTCCCTCCCCGTCCAAGCTATGTGGAACCTGAGGGAATGGGACTGGGGGAGCGCATTCAGGAATTCTTTGGGTGGTATGCAGCAAGCAGCAGAGGGGTCAAGGTCCGCCTCGCCTTGCTGACGTTGGCGGTGATGTGGATCTGTGGGGTCTCCATTCCGGCTATGCTCGTCTCGGCCACGGGCGGTGAGGGCTTGGTGGACAACGCCGTGAACGGGGCGATCGCCCTGGTACGCAGCCCCACCCCCACACCGACCGACACCCCCACGCCGACTGCTACACCGACCTGGACGCCGACGGCAACACCGACGAACACGCCGCTGCCCACGGCGACCTTCACGGCCACGCCGGTGCCACCGACCGCCACGCCGGTGCCGCCCACGGCCACACCGGTGCCGCCCACGGCGGTGCCGCCGACTGCGAAACCGAAGATTGCCGTGGCCAGCCCGCCGACCGCCACGCCGGTGCCCGCAGCCGCTGCGATCCCCCCACTCCAGGTGACGAAACTTGACGGTTCGGCAGGGGACTATGCCTGGGTTCAGTCATACTACGGTTCGGAAATTCAGCGTGCCGAGCCCGGCCCCGGCGGCCAGGTTTTCCGTATCGTCAAGATCATCGAACGCAAGGGGCCGGCTGTGGTCATGATCAAGGTCTTGGACCAGAACGGTGCGCCGATGGACCATCAGGCAACGGTTCGATACTGGCCTGGTGCCAAGGAGCTGACGGTCCCCTCCGCGTCTCACTGGCGGAGCCAGGGGGATGTGGGGTATACCAATGGGGACGGAGAGATGGGATTTGCTCTGGGGCGCGGCGACTACATTACCGCACCGGGGCAAGGTGTCACAGCGCTATGGGTGGCGCACCCCTCGATCCCCAGCGATCTGGCCAACAAATTGGGCATGATCGCCGGTACAGAGCATCAACGGCTTGATTTTGTGTTCCAACTGGTCGGCCCGTAGTTGCTGCTTTGAAAATAACGTGTCGGGTGTCAGGTGAAACGTGAAACGTGATGCGTAAGACGCAATACGCAATACGCAATACGTTTCACGTCTTCACGTTTCACGCCCCGCCCCAAACGCAAAACTTCGACGGCCACCCGGTCTGGCCACAAAGTTTGCCGAACCGGACGATTTATGGTACACTGTGGGTGTGAGCCCCCGTAGCTCAGAGGATAGAGCACCGGCCTCCGGAGCCGGGTGCAGGCGTTCGAGTCGCCTCGGGGGTATAGAAACGACGCGTTCTGCCTGGAGCGTGTTGGAGTATAGCGGGAACTGCAACAGACACGGGGAAGTGAATCGAGTTACGTGCGATCACGATCCTGTGACTGGTTGGTTGCTACCACGATCTGTCCTTTGCCGGCTTTCTTCGCTGCGTAAAGCGCCTCGTCGGTCGCCTGCATGAGGGCGGCGATCGTGCCGTAATCTGGATAGCTGGCGATACCGATGCTTACGCTCATGCTTATCTTGTGGGTCTCCCCGTTGCTTTCGCAGTGAACTTTATGCTCATCGATGGCCACGCAGAGGCGATCGGCGACAATCTCCGCCCCGGAAATCCCCGTTTCTGGCAAGACGGCGGCAAATTCGTCTCCCCCATAACGTGCTACCCAGTCAACGTCTCGCAACAGGCCACGGATTTGCACGGTGAGTTCCTTCAGGACCTTGTCGCCACAAAGATGGCCATATTGATCGTTGATGTCTTTCAAGTTGTCGAGGTCCAGCATCAGCAAAGAGACAGGCTTCATATACCTCTCGGCGCGTTTGACCTCCGTTTTCAGGCGACTATCCAAGTAGCGCCGGTTGTATACACCGGTTAGCCCGTCGGTGACGGCGAGCATTTCCACTTTGCGGTGCAAATGTCCTGTGTAGAGGGCCAACGCTGATTCGTGGGCCAGCAGAGAGAGCAACTCATAATCGAGTGGGGTCAGGGCTCCCTTTTCCGGTGAGAGGTGTTCCAGAATAAGGGCCCCGCGGGCTTCCTCTTCGATCATCAGGGGCACGCAGGCGATGGGGGGCTGGGTGGGGTTTGGGAGTGCAGGCTGTGGCCCGGAGTTCACCGATTTCTCGCGGAAAAAGGGTTGTCCGGTGTGCATTACCTGTTTGGCAATTTTCCAGGTTGTTTCGGGAATTTCTTCGTGGGAAGAGGATTGCGAGTCCCCTTCCAGATGCGAACGATACACAAAGGGTTCGCCATCCGCGTAGAAAATCGTGGAGAATTGATCCGCGCCGATGAAGTTCGTGGTCAGGTCCTGTATCGTAGCATACGTGTCGCGCAGGTGGATAGACTGGTGCAGTTGGGCACTGAAAAGGGTTAGTGTGTTCAAGTGGAACATCTGCTGTTCAAGGGATTTGTGCAGTTGGTCCAATTCCTTGCTGCGCGTGTCTAGCCGGGTTGTGTATGACCGTATTTTGCGATAGAGCCGTGCGCTATGCACGGCAACAGCCACCTGCGTACTCAGCATGGTCAGCAACTCGAAATCGAGGCCGTTGCCATGATTCGAGACGAATTTGTGTACCAGGATTACCCCTTCGACCTGCCGTCGAACAACCAGCGGGAGCGAGGCTGTCAGGGGCATTGTCACATCGGCGAAGTGTACGGTCAAGTTTTGTTGGGGGGCATCTTCCAAGTCTTGGTGAAAGAAGGGGCCTCGTTCCAGCACGTAGCGGATGCTTTCTTGATCTACGGGCAGGGGAGTCTGCATGGGTACAGAGGAAGGCAAGCCACGCGAGGCGGCCAGGGAGAACTCCTCCGTCTCATCATCCTTCACGAATATCGAGAAGCTCTCTGCTCCCACGATTTTCTGAAGGATTTCTTTCGCAACGCGGTAGACTTCCGACGGGTCCAGACTGTCACGTAGCTGGTTGGCAACGGCAAACAACGTGGTCAAAAGATAGACTTTTTCTCGTAATGCCTGGTTGTCGTTGTGAAGGCTCTGTTTCTGGGTATTCATTCGCAGGAGCGTGCGTATGCGGGTGGTCATCTCTGTGCTACTCAGCGGATCGGTGATGCAGTCATCGGCGCCGGCCTCGATTGCGCGCTGATAGTCCAGAATGCCGCCGGAGCCAGCAAGCATCACGATGGGGACATCCATCGATTCCGGGTGCGCCTTCAGCTCTGTGCAAACGTCGTAGCCACGCCCGTCACGCATGGCGACATCCAGAATCAGGACGGCAGGGCGCTGCTCTATGGCGGTTGCCTGGATGCGGGCTTCTTCGCCGACTCGGCTTACTTGATAGCCCGCATCGGCCAACCGTTGGCCAATTTCCCGGCCAAGGGCCTGTCGTTTTATGGCGAGCAAGATAGGGGCGCCAGTACTTTGCTGCATTGCTCTGTGACACTCCTCGTTTGAAGACGCGGATGTACTTGTTCCATACGCACGTAGGGGTTCATTCACTGTCTCAATTATAAGATACTTTGCAAGGATGTCAAATCGGGCGTGCGAGAGGGCATGCGCAGCGAATGCCCGGGGAGTACGAGGGGTGTCCCCTCGTCTCTCCCTCCCCCTACATTTCGGGGTTTGCGGCGAACCGCTGCG
>JAADHH010000009.1 GCA_013151955.1 Chloroflexota bacterium | reverse complement strand
GGGCTAGGGGCGGGGGTCCCTATACGATTTTCATCCCTCTGCGCCTTTGCGTTAAAACAATTCTCACCCCCAAACTGAAATACACCCCCCGCCGGAGGCATTTGACTTTTTGTCCCCTTGGCGGTATGATACGGGTGAGCACGATTGGAGTCATTGGCACGAAAAAAGGTATTACCTATACCGGGTACATCTACAGATAAGGAGTTGCCCATGCGGACAGGAGTCCTCGCCAAATATCGAGAATTTCTGCCCATTACCGATAAGACCCCGCTCATCACCATGAACGAAGGTGATACGCCCCTCATTCGTTCCCACAACCTGGCACGCGAGTTGGGCGTGCAGGGCGAACTCTGGCTGAAATACGAGGGCGCGAACCCCACCGGCTCGTTCAAGGACAGAGGGATGGTCATGGCGGTGGCCAAGGCCCTGGAAGATGGCTCGCGGGCGATCATGTGCGCATCCACCGGCAACACCTCTGCGGCCGCCGCGGCCTTTGCGGCACGTGTGGGCATCACCGCCATTGTCCTGGTGCCATCGGGCGGCATCGCGCTCGGCAAGCTGGCCCAAGCGCTGATCTACGGAGCGAAAGTCTTGGCCATCGAAGGCAACTTTGACCAGGCCCTGGAAATCGTCCGGGACTTGACGGCTCGCTATCCGGTCACGCTCGTCAATTCCCTCAACCCGTACCGCATCGAAGGGCAGACGACGGCCGCGTACGAAATCTGCGACACGCTGGGACGCGCACCCCATTACTGTGTTCTCCCCGTTGGCAACGCCGGCAACATCACCGCCTACTGGGAAGGGTTCAAACGGTACTTTGCCGCCGGTCGCGTCCGCAACAAGCCCCGCATGTTTGGCTTCGAAGCAGAAGGAGCCGCAGCCATCGTGCGCGGTGAGCCAATCGATAACCCACAGACCGTCGCCTCGGCCATCAAGATCGGGAAGCCGGCCAGTTGGGAACGAGCGGTCGCGGCCCGCAACGAATCGGAAGGCCTGATCGACTTCGTCACCGACGAAGAGATCCTCGACGCCTATCGCCTCGTCGCTCGTACCGAGGGAATATTCTGCGAGCCGGCCTCCGCCGCCTCCATCGCCGGTTTGCGAAAAGCACTGACCAAAGGATGGGCCGACCCAACGGCTGTCTTTGTGTGCATCCTGACCGGCCACGGATTGAAAGACCCCGACAATGCCATTCAACAAGCACCAAACCTGACCAACGTCGCCGCAAACATCGGTGCCGTGGAAGATGTTTTGGGGTGGAAGGCATAGACGGAAGAATGCGTGGAGTGTCGAGCGTAAGGCGTGCCAACGTTACAACGTGAAGACGTGAAACGTATTGCGTATTGCGTATTGCGTATTGCGCATCACGTTTTCGGATTACGTGACACATGACACCCGACACATGACACTTATTTTCACAACAGAGTCACCAACATGATCGTGATGAAATTCGGCGGCACCTCGATGGGAGATGTCGTCAGAATCCGCCAAGCGGCGGAAATCGTGCGGGACACCGGCTCGCCAACCGAAGGCAAGGTCGTCGTGCTGTCAGCCATGAGCGGCGTAACCAACGCGCTGATCGCCGCCGCGCGCGCCGCTGAAGAGGGAAATACCGCAGAGTCTCTCCGGTTGGTGGAAGAGATACTGGAAAAACACCGGCAAGCGGCAACTGAACTTGCCCCCTCAGCCGCCGGCGAGATCATGTCCTACGTACAACGAAAAATGGACCGGGTGGCACGCCTGTGCGAAAGCATTGCCGTCCTGGGCGAGCTTACCCCTCGCGCCCTGGATATGATCTCCTCCATGGGTGAGCGATTCAGCGTTCGTCTCGTAGCGGCCGCTTTGCAACAGATAGGCTGTGCGGCCCAACCTATCGAAGCGGCCGAGTTGATTATCACCAATGACCAGTTCGGCTCCGCAGTCCCCCTCATGGAACAATCACAACGGAGAATCCGCGAACGGATTCTCCCGCTCGTTCAACAGGGCATCATCCCTATCGTCACCGGGTTCATGGGGGCGACAACCGCCGGCATTGTAACGACACTGGGCCGCGGGGGGAGCGATTATTCCGCAGCCATCCTGGGGAACTGTCTGGATGCCAGCGAAGTGCAGATCTGGACCGACGTCGATGGCGTCATGACCGCAGATCCACGGGTTGTGCCCACAGCCCGCACCCTGCCGGTACTTTCGTACACGGAGGCCGCGGAGCTTTCCTATTTTGGGGCCAAAGTGTTGCACCCCAAGACGATCTTGCCTGTGGTGGAGAAAGGTATCCCTTTGCGGATTGCGAACACCTTTCACCCCACGCATCCCGGCACCCTGATCGTCGAGAAGCCGCAAAAAACGGGCAAGGGCGTGAAGGCCATCGCCAGCATAAAAGGGGTGAGCCTGCTAACCGTTCAAGGCAAGGGAATGATGGGGGTTCCCGGCGTCGCAGCTCGTGTGTTCTCTGCTGTGGCTCGAGAAGAAGTCAGCGTGCTGATGATTTCGCAGTCATCTTCCGAGCAAAATATCTGTTTTGTCGTCGAAGGGCCGTACAGCCAACGATTGGTACAGATTTTGGAGGCGGACTTTCGCGAAGAGATCCTCTTTCAGCACATTGACCGCATCTGGGCGCAAGACAGCGTGGTTGTCATTGCCGTTGTGGGTGCCGGAATGCGCGGCACGCCGGGTATCGCGGCAAAACTGTTCGGTGCGCTGGGCAAACCGGGCATCAACGTTCTCTCGATTGCCCAGGGATCCTCGGAATACAATCTCTCCCTGGCCGTAGATGCACGGGATGCCGACGATGCCGTCCGCCATATCCACCAAGAGTTCAGGCTGGGTGAAAACAGTCAGTGACGGTGGATGTCCAGCAAATCACCTAGCAGGGCGTAGCCGGTGGCCGTACGTCCGGCACCGGGGCCAACCAGCGTGACGCCGCCCAGCGTGTCTGTATCGAAAGTGACCGCATTGATCGGGCCGCCCACGCCGGCCAGAGGATCCGCTAAGGGCAGCCGCTCCGGTTGCACACGGGCCACGAACCGGTCGCCCTCCCAGCGCCCGCTACCGATCAGCTTCCAGCGTTCGCCGTCCGCCCCGGCAGCGGCGACGGCTTCTGGGGTGATGCCGGTGATGCCTTCCCGCTCGACATCGGATACGCGGAGGTCTGCGCCCAGCAACACATTCGCCAGGATGACCACTTTGCCGGCGGCGTCCCAGCCCTCTACGTCGGCGTCCGGGACGGCTTCGGCATACCCCAGCGCCTGGGCCTGCCGCAGCGCTTCCGCATAAGATTGTCCCGCTTCCATCTGCGTGAGGATGTAATTCGTTGTGCCGTTGAGGATTCCCCTAAACCCGTGGATCACCGCTCCGGCCAGGTCGTTTTGGGCCAGGCGAAGGGCCGGCGTGCCACTCATCACCGTCCCCTCGAAGCGAAATTGGACACCATGAGCAGCAGCAAGCTCCACCAGCTCGCGATAGGCCAGGACGACGGGGCCTTTGTTCGTGGTCACGACATGCTTGCCGGCCTCGAAGGCCGTGCGGCAATGGGTTAGGGCCGGCTCGCCGGTCTGCACATCGGTGTAGGTGACTTCGACGATGGCGTTGGCATTCGTATCGCGGATCGTTTGCAGGCTGTCCCAGCCCTTCGTGGGGGCAGGATATTCATCCACGCGACCGGTGCGCTGCACCGTCTCCAGCAACTGGGCCAGGTCGAGCCCATCGGGGTCATATACCGACCCCTTCAACATATCGGATATGGCCACGGCACGCCATTCAAAGCCGAAGCGATCCCGCAACACTTCTTCCTTCTTGAGCAACAGTTCCGCCAGCCCCTGTCCAACCGTCCCAAAACCGATAAATGCCAACCGAAACATGAAGTCCTCCTCATTACCTTTCGCGGTGATTTGCAATCCTCATCATCAAACCGGCCAGCAGGGCCGTGCGCGGCACAAAGCTGCTGATTTCCAGGTACTCGTCAGGGCTGTGCGCACGACCACCAATCGGGCCGAGACCATCCAGCACGGGCGCGCCGGCTGCGGCCGCAAAGTTTCCGTCGGAGCCGCCGCCGGTGGCCGTATCGTGCAACGCGAAGCCGAGATCGCGGGCCACGTCCTGGGCCAGGGCGACGAGCGCCTGGGTTCCTGGGCGCAAGGGCATGGCCGGCATGTCCACGCCCCCTTGCACCTCGATGGTTGTGCCGGCAACGTGCCGGCCGGGGCCGGCAAAGGCGCTAATCGCGCGTTGCACCTCGGCTGCGGCCTCGTCGTCCACGGCACGTGCGTCCACCTTGAGTTCGGCCCTGTCGGGGACGGCGTTGTACCGCGTGCCGCCGCTGATGACCCCGGCATTGATCGTCACCCCCGGACGCAAGCCGTTCAATTCGTGCAAGGCGATGATCGAGTGCGCCATTTCCAGGATCGCGTTGGCTCCCTTCTCCGGTTCCACACCGGCATGGGCCGATTGGCCATGGACGGTGACGACGTAGCGCGCGGTGGCTTTGCGGGCACTGACGATGTCGCCGTTGGCCCGGGCCGGCTCCATGACCAGCACGGCGTCGCATTCGCGGGCCAGCTTTGTGGTCAGGTGATGGGAGACCGGTGAGCCGATCTCCTCTTCGCTGTTCGTCCACAGCAGAATCTCCGCGAAGTTGTCGAAGCCGCTCCGTTGCAGGGCGGCCACAGCATACAGGGCCACGAGCAGTCCCCCCTTGATGTCACACGTACCCGGCCCGATGGCGCGGTCGCCGTCAATGCGCAAGGGCCGCTCGGCCACTGTACCGGCGGGGTAGACCGTGTCCAGATGAGCAATGATCAGCACCCGGGCCGTGCCCGCGCCCCGCCAGCGCCCCAGCAACAGGTCGCCAAACACCTCTTGGGGATAGCGCGTGACCTCTGCACCCATCTCTTCCAGGCGGGTGGCCACCCACCGGCCCACTTTGTCCACCCCCGCTTTGTCATAGGTGCCGCAATCTATGTTGACCAGCGTTGCGAGATCTTCCAGAAAACGGTCCCGCTGTTGCGAGAGAAATGACGTGATAGCAGACAGGTCTTTTTTCATGAGTTGTTCGGGTCCTTTCGAGCTCTCTGTTATCATTCTTCCACTTCGTTTGGGGATTATATACCGAAAGCGGGTTATCGGCAAGCGGTCGCCGGGGATGGGCATGTGCAGCAAATGTCCGGGGAGTACGAGGGGTGTCCCCTCGTCTCTCCCTCCCCCCTACATTTCTGGGTGAAGGTTGCCACTGAAAGGGATACACGGGGGGGCGTTCCCCAAATTATTGAGAAGATACGCTTTTTCTGCGTAAATCCGTGCAACCCGTAGCAGATTCAAGAGGTGCTGAACGGCTACTCCCCGGTCGGGGTTTCCACCGAATCGTACAGGCAACCCGCGACTCATCGCATTTGACATTGTCTCCCTTTCGTGCTAACATATAGACACATTCAAAATTATCAATTTGTTTAAGGGGCAACTTGTGGTCAACTGTGTGTCATTTTGCAAAGCGCTGGGAGACGAAACGCGCCAGCAGATTTTGGAAACGTTGCTGCAACGGGGCGAGACGTGCGTGAGCGACTTGGTCAACACCTTTCACCTGTCGCAGCCCACCATATCTCACCACCTGACGTTGCTAAAGAACGCCAATCTGGTTACCAGCCGCAAAAAGGGCAAGCAGGTATTCTATGCTATCGACGAAGAAACCATGGTGCTGTGTTGTAACGGCCTGATTTCCAAGTTTATTCGCAACTACTCAGCCGCTCCCACCGGATTGAGTGAGAAAGAGGCCAACTTTTCGGAAAGTTGGCCCCTTTAGCCACAGCAGAAAGGAAACCACAATGGCTACAGATGCAATGACAATCAAAGAACAAGTCCGTCGACGGTATGGCGGCATTGCCAGGAGTGTGCGGGAAAGTGGCGAGTCTTCGTCTCCACCGGCACCGGCTTCCTGCTGTTCGTCCGAAGGGGTGGTAAATGAAATCACGTTTTTCGACAACCTTTATGCGACTGCGGAGTTGACCGGCTTGCCGGAAACAGTCACCGAAGCCTCGCTGGGTTGCGGCAATCCGCACGCCATTGCCGGCCTCCAGCCGGGAGAGAGTGTGTTGGACCTCGGCTCCGGCGGGGGCATTGATTGTTTCATCGCCGCTCAACAGGTCGGCCCGACCGGACAGGTGATTGGACTGGACATGACCCCAGACATGCTCGCTCTGGCCAATGAAAACAGGGCCAAGATGGGCCTCCAGAACGTAGAATTTCGCCAGGGCGAAATTGAAAATATGCCCCTCGACGATGAATCTGTAGACGTCATCATATCCAACTGCGTGATCAACCTCTCGCCTGACAAGGATGCCGTGTTTTCGGAAGCATTCCGGGTGCTCAAGCCTGGCGGGCGGTTGGCCGTATCGGACATTGTGACCCAAGGGGACATACCCGAACCGGTGCGACAGAGCCTCGAAGCGTGGGTTGGCTGCATCGCCGGTGCGCTGGACGAAGAAGTTTACCTGCAGAAGATTCGCGATGCCGGCTTTACGGATGTGCGCGTGGAAAGTCGTGATGTGTATGGGACGGAAGTGTTGGAGGGCCAAACGCTTGGGCCGGCGGCCGAGGCACTCTTGGCCACGATAGACCCCACCATCGTTCAAGGATATGCCGCAGTTAGCGCGAAAATCGTGGCCTACAAGCCGAGATAATGGCTGCGCAGCCGGGGCCAATACCTGGAAAGGAACACGCTGCAATGAAAAACATATTATCGACAACAAAGACGCCAGGGGCTTCCGGTGGCGAAGAATCTGCACACCGGCTCCCCCCCGGCCAGGCCCTCACCGAAAAGTGGCCGGTGCTTCACTATGGCAACATCCCGCGCTTTGACCCAAAAACCTGGGATTTTCGCGTTTGGGGTTTGGTCGAAGAAGAGATTACGTGGACGTGGGAGGATTTCACTTCCTTGCCTCACGTGACCACAACCTCCGATATTCACTGTGTGACACGATGGAGCCGCTACGATAACCGGTGGGCAGGAGTCCCGATCCTTGAGGTTATGAAACATGTGCGCCCTTTGCCGGAGGCTCGCTATGTGATGGTACACGCAGACCCCGACTACACAACCAATCTCCCCATCGAGGCGCTGCTGGATGACGACGTTTTGTTTGCTCTGCAGCACGATGGAGAACCGCTCACGCCGGAACATGGAGGGCCCTTGCGTCTGGTCGTGCCCAAGCTCTATTTCTGGAAGAGCGCAAAATGGGTGCGGGGGCTGGAATTCATGGCCGAGGATGCAGCCGGATTTTGGGAACGCGCCGGTTATCACATGCACGGAGACCCCTGGACGGAGGAGCGCTTTGGCGGCTATATCCACACCACCATGCAGAAGATGCGGAGTGGGCGAAAATGAAGACGATTTACGATGTTTCGCTGCCGATCTTCGATCACATGGTTACCTGGCCGGGGGACCCCGGCGTACACGTGGCGCGGACGTTGCGCATGGAAGACGGAGACCCGGCAAATGTCAGTGCCATCCAGATGGGTGCACACACAGGCACCCACGTGGATGCTCCTTTCCATTTCATACCCGAAGGGAAGCCGGTGGACACGTTGCCCTTGGATATCCTCGTTGGGCCGGCCCTTGTTTGCCACCTGCCTGACGTAGACGCCATCGACTCGTCTCACCTGGATGCCTTGCAAATTCCATCCACGACGAAACGCTTGCTCTTCAAAACGCGAAACTCCGCCTTGTGGGCGCAGGGCATTGGCCAATTTCAGGAAGACTTCGTCGCCCTGACCGCAGACGCCGCGCGCTGGATCACCGGACGGGGCATTCGCCTGGTTGGCGTTGATTACCTGTCTGTGCAACGCTACCACGACCAAACACCGGCAACACACGTCACCCTGCTGCGCGCCGGGGTCGTGGTCATCGAAGGGTTGAATCTCAGTGAGGTGGCTGCGGGCGAGTACGACCTCTATTGCCTGCCCCTCAAACTGGTAGGAGCAGATGGTGCGCCCAGCCGTACCATTCTTGTCGAACGCCACAGAAAGGAAGGGTAACATGCCCCAGACAGGAAGCACACCTGCGCGGGCGGGGCTGATTGTGCTATTCGGTTCTGGGGAAACGTCTGCCAGTGGGCGCAAAGTGTGTGACTGGCTCTTGCAGCAGATGAATGATTCTCCGCAGGTATCCGTTCTGGAGACCCCCGCTGGGTTTGAGCCAAATTCCGCTCAGGTGGCCGGAAAGGTTGCCGAGTTCTTCAAGGAGCGTTTACAGAATTATCGCCCCCGGGTAACGGTTGTGCCGGCCAGAAAGCGCAACACGCCCTTCAGCCCAAACGACCCGGACATTATCTCCCCGCTCCTGCAAGCCGATGTGATCTTCTTGGGGCCGGGTAGCCCGACCTACGCCGTCCGCCAGTTACAGGATACCCTGGCCTGGCATACGCTGATTGCGCGTCACCGCCTCGGCACAGCGGTCATCCTGGCCAGCGCCGCGACGGTTGCCGCCGGAGTCTATGCCCTGCCTGTATACGAGATCTACAAAGTGGGAGAGGACTTGCACTGGCACAGCGGGTTAGACATTCTTGGCCCCTATGGCCTTTCCCTTGTTTTCATCCCCCATTGGGACAACCGTGAAGGGGGCGTAGAGTTGGATACCAGCCACTGCTTCATGGGCAAAGAACGGTTCGCTCACTTGTTGTCTCTTCTCAGGGCTAACCGTGGTTGGGTTAGGCGAACACACAGCCTTGGTCATCGACCCGGAGAGAGAGACCTGCCAGGTGATGGGACTGGGGCACATAGCCGTACTCCGTGATGGTGAGGAGAAGCTGTTTCGCTCCGGGCAAAACTTTGCTCTGGACGAACTGGGGGACTTTCATCTTCCAAGCCCCGGAGATGGCATCCCGGCGGATGTTTGGGAAAATGTGCGAACCTTGCACAGGGCCCATTCCTCCGCAACCTCACCCCCCGAACCGACAAGGGAAGTTTTGTCGCTCGTGAAAGCGCGTGAAACTGCCCGCTCCAGGCGCGACTGGACTACCGCTGATGACCTGCGCAAACAGATTGCAGCGCTCGGCTGGCAAGTACAGGACGCGCCTTCTGGCACAGAGATCACGCCCCTGGAATATGGAAGTTCAACGTCTCAGAGACGCTGAACTTCTTGGACACACCCACCGGCTTGGCCGTGCCCGTCGATTCTAACATAGCTCTAACATTCCTCTAGTACTCATCCAACACGAATAGGGTATACTAAGGATGCCTGTTTGAAATCAAACGCAGTTGACGAGGAGGATATTGGAATGTCAAAGATTGTAGGAATTGATTTAGGAACAACGAATAGCTGCATTGCCGTGTTGGAAGGTGCAGACGCAACGGTCATCCCCAATGCCGAGGGGGGGCGCACAACACCCTCCATGGTCGCCTTTAGCAAGAACGGTGAACGGTTGGTGGGGCAAGCCGCCAAGCGGCAAAGTGTGGTCAACCCTGAAAACACGATTTTTTCTATCAAGCGTCTGATGGGACAGCGCTACGAGGATGCGGAACAACTGAAAGATTCCGTGCCCTATCAAATCGTGCGGGGCAAAAGCGGCGACGCGCGCGTACACATCCCCGTGGACAACCAGATGTATACGCCACAGGAAATTTCGGCCATGATCTTGCAGAAGCTCAAGACCGATGCGGAGGCCTATCTAGGGGAGCCGGTCAAGAAAGCGGTCATCACCGTGCCGGCATACTTCAATGACGCGCAGCGTCAAGCAACAAAGGATGCCGGGAAGATCGCCGGGCTGGAGGTTCAGCGCATCATCAACGAGCCGACGGCTGCATCCTTGGCCTACGGACTGGACAAGAAAGCGTTGGAGACGATCCTGGTGTTCGACCTGGGGGGCGGTACGTTTGACGTTTCGGTCCTGGAGGTAGGCGAAGGCGTTGTCGAAGTGAAGTCCACAAGTGGGGACACGCGCCTGGGCGGCGACGATTGGGATCAGAGAATTGTAGGCTGGCTGGCCGACGAATTCAAGAAAGAGAAGGGCATAGATTTGCGCCAGGACCGTCAGGCCTTGCAGCGCCTGAAGGAAGCCGCCGAGAAGGCCAAGATCGAGCTCTCCTCGGTCATGGAAACGGAGATCAACCTGCCTTTCATCACCGCAGACGCAAGCGGCCCGCAGCACTTACAAACGAAGCTCTCGCGGGCAAAGTTCGAGCAGTTGACTGACGACTTAGTGCAGCGTTGCGTGGGGCCGTTCAAACAAGCCCTTGCCGACGCCAAAATGCAGACCGACGATATTGACGAAGTCGTGCTGGTGGGCGGCACGACCCGTATGCCGATGATTCAAGCGCTCGTGCGCAAGCTGTGTGCCGGCAAAGAGCCGCACAAGGGCGTCAACCCTGACGAAGTTGTAGCAATCGGTGCGGCCATCCAGGGCGGCGTGCTGGGTGGCGATGTGAAAGACGTCTTACTGCTGGACGTCACGCCACTGAGCCTGGGCGTTGAGACAATGGGTGACGTGATGACCACGCTCATTCCGCGCAACACGACGATCCCGACGCGCAAGAGCGAAATATTCAGCACAGCAGAGGATGGCCAAACAGCGGTAGACATCCACGTCCTGCAGGGCGAGCGGCCGCTGGCCAAAGACAATATGACTCTGGGCCGCTTCCGGCTCGAAGGGATACCGGAAGCACCGCGTGGGTTGCCACAGATTGAGGTCAGTTTCGATATCGATGCCAACGGCATCCTGAAGGTCACTGCCCAAGACAAAGCCACCGGCAAGGAGCAAAACATCACCATTACTGCATCAACGAACCTGAGCAAGGAAGACGTGGACCGTCTGGTACGCGAAGCCGAACAACACAGCGAAGAAGATCGCCGTCAAAAGGAATTGATCGAAGCGCGCAACACCGCCGACAACCTGGCTTATCAGATGGAGAAAACGCTGCGTGAGGCTGGAGACAAAGTTTCGGCCGGCGACCGCCAAGAAGTCGAGGCCAAGATAAAGGCTGTGCGTGACGCAATTGCCGGTGAGGATGTGCAAAGCATCCGCTCGGCGACAGAAGCACTACAACAAGCCAGCTACCGCCTGTCTGAGCAGATGGCTTCGCCAAGCGAGACGGCTGGCGGCAACGGCCACCGGCAGGAAACCGACGAATCGCCCGAGGAAGAAGTCATCGAAGCCGAATTTCGGGAAGCATAATCGCCATTGCACCTGGGAGCGGGGGACGTGATACACGTCCCCCGT